>CAMWLX010000110.1 GCA_947175225.1 uncultured Porphyromonadaceae bacterium | reverse complement strand
GCATTAGTCTTCCTAAAGGACTTGAGTCGATAGGAAAGAATGCTTTCATGAACAACAAGGATCTTTGCGCAGTAATTTGGAATGCTGAAACTGACGTCTCTTCTGAAATGTCTACTGTGATTAATGATGATCTGGGAGGTAACGGAGTTCTGTTCTACATCAATGGGGTCAATTATACGAATGACAACAATAGTGTCAACGTAATCAAAGATGGGATATGCAACAATCCTATATTATTGAACGAAGATCATCCTTGGTATTGTCCTAAGGACTTCCAGGCTAAAAACATTTCTTATGTCAAGAGATTTTCAAAGAAAACAGCTATCGACGGATGCTATGGATGGGAAACCATCGCTTTGCCTTTTGATGTTAAGAATATTTCTTTCCAGACTGATATGCTCTATCCCTTTGGAAATATGGAAGGTAATGATATGTCAAAACGCTTTTGGCTATATAGAGCCGATAATGGATGGCAACCTGAAACGGAGATCAAATCTTACATTCCCTATTTGATAGCAATGCCGAATAATGAGGCCTATTATTCTCCATATAATATAGAGGGGAATGTAACTTTCTCAGCATCTGACATTACAATTGAATCATCACCTTCGGAGAAAGGTGATGCCTTAAATCCTGAATTATGTTTCTATCCCAATTTCTTGAACAACACTTCTGAAAATGGAGCTATGGTAGTAAATGAAGATTATTTTGAAGGAAATGAACCGGGAAGCGTATTCGTCATGGGGTTAAGAAGTGTCAGACCATTCGAAGCTTATATGTTGGGAACCTCCAGTATTAGTAAAATACCTGTAATGGATTCATCATTGTCTACTGCAGAAATATCTTCCCTTCAAATGAGGATATGGAGTGAAAACAAATCAATCTTAATTTGCTCTCCTATAAAAGCTGAAGTGCCGGTTTTGGATCTTTCAGGAAGATGCGTTTCAAAAATGATCGCCCTGCCAAACGAGGTCATCAGTATCGACGGTTTGTCTTCAGGTATATATATTGTAGCAAATAAAAAAGTATTAGTAAAATAAGTGAAGCAATGTCTAAAAGATTCTCTAATTTATTATTCTCTCTTCTTTGTGCATTTCTTGCTTTAGTTCCTTCTGTTGCAAGAGCAGATGTACGCTCTGAGGTAGAAAAGATAAAGACGGATCCTCAATACATTTTTGGTGAAGCTTGGGCCGACTCTCCCGGAGAGGCAGACAAACTCGCTCTAGCCAATCTTCTTGCAAACATTGGTACGACGGTAGAAAGCTGTTTCACTGTAGATTCTGAAGAGACAATTGGCAATTCAGGTGAAATCGAATCAAAACAGAATGCTAAATACGTTTTAAATACTTATTCTCAAGCCACGATCAACAATACGCAGACAAAGACCTATAATGACGGTAAAAATGGTTTTTACCTGATCAGGTATATGAAACGTTCCGAGCTCGATAAGATGTTTGCTCAAAGAAAAGATCGAGTTGACGATTATGTTAGATCCGCTTTGAGATCTGAAGAAAAAGGTCGTATAGACGATGCTCTTCGTTTCTTCAATTGGGCATACGTACTTATTCATTCTCTGCAGTATCCATCCGAAGTCAGAATGAAAATCAATGGTAAGGAGGAATTGCTTATTCATTGGATACCCTCCAAGATGCGTGAGATTCTTAAAGATATTGATGTAAGCGTTGCTAATCTTTCTGACGACAACGAGATGGAACTCGTATTTAAATATAAGGGTAATCCGGCAGAAGGGCTTGACTTCACTTATTGGAATGGCAGAATCAACTCCCCTATCACAGGCATAAAAGATGGCATCGGGAAAATATCTTTTCCTTCCGACTATAAGCCAAATGAAATAATTCTTGTAGTTGAGACCTCGTATTCTGAATCTGCAATGAGCGACAGAGAACTTGAAATGATGATGCGCAATTTCAAACCGTTAAATCTTCCAGAGGCAAAAAAAACTATTGGTAACGGCCATAACCAAATCAAGGTTGAAAAAAATGCAAGGAAGGATCTCCAAGCAATGGTAGAAGCAGGGAAAAACAATGGTGTCACTCCTCTTGATAAAAAGGCATCTAAAGAGTATGAGGGTATTATAGACGTAATAATTAAAGATATCAAGGAAAAGAAATACTCTCCCAATGAAGAATACTTTACTTCTGAAGGTTTGCAAATGTATAAAGCGCTCCTTGATTATGGATCTGCCACACTTATAGGGAATCCTGATCCAGGTTTTTATCCATTAGGTGACAGAGTAGTCTGTAGGAGCATACCGATGCAATTCAAATTCAAAAATAATAACAGGACTTTTGTTGAAGATGTCACATTTACTTTTTCACCAGAGAAAAAAATTGAAAGTGTGGCATTCGGTCTTGGTGCAGCTGCCCGTAGAGATGTTTTCTCCCAAGGTGGCGATGTATGGGGAGACTCAATAAAAATGGTAATCGTGACTTTTCTCGAAAACTACAAGACAGCGTTTGCCTTGAAAAGACTTGATTATATAAAAAGTATTTTTGACGACAATGCATATATTATTGTAGGTCATAAGTTGCATAAGATTGAAAAAGCATCAGGTGACGTTAAAGGTTTATCTATAAATACAGATTATACTTATCAGAGAAAGACAAAGGACGAGTATATAAATCAACTTGAACGATGCTTTAACAGCAATGAGTTTGTAAATATTAATTTCTCTGACAATGACATTCAGAAAGCTGCATTCGGAGGAAACACCTTTGGCATCCAGATAAAACAAGACTATTATTCCCAGCACTATGGAGACCAAGGATACCTCTTCCTCTTTGTAGACCTGAATGAGGCTGACAAACCTATAATAAAGATCCGAACATGGCAACCTGAGCGGAATCCAGATATCACACCGATGATTCCTAAAGACAGCCGTGACTACGGAATATATGGTATCTACAGTTTCGACTGACAAGACAAGTCCCGACTTCTTTAAAAGAGTGTCGGGACTTTCAATTTACTATAAATGCCGGATTCATCAGAATCCGACATTATACAATCTTATGGTTTGTTTATAGATTAACCAAGAGAACATTGCCATCTCCAGGCATTTGCAAGGGTCTCGCCTACCGGGACTTCCGCTTTCCATCCAAGCACATTGTTGGCCTTGTCGGGAATTGCCCATATCTTTTCGATGTCGCCTTCGCGTCTGCCTCCGATCTTGTGGGGCACAGGAACTCCGGTTGCCTTCTCGAATTCATTGATCAACTCAAGCACGGAAACACCCCTGCCTGTTCCAAGGTTAAAGATTTCAATGCTATCAGTATCTTCTCCATCGAGCATCCTGCGCATAGCCACAACATGAGCTTTGGCAAGGTCGACTACATCAATGTAGTCACGAATACAGCTACCATCAGGAGTATTATAGTCATCGCCAAAGACAGTGAGTTCCTTACGTATTCCGGCAGCCGCCTGAGTAAGATAAGGCACGAGATTCTGAGGCACTCCAAGAGGCAACTCTCCGATCTTTGCACTTGGATGTGCACCTATAGGATTGAAATAGCGTAGTATTATGCTCTTAATAGGAGCTCCACTATGAATATAATCTGTGATTATCTCTTCAGATATCTGCTTGGTATTGCCGTAAGGAGAGGTAGCCGGCTTGATCGGGGCAGTCTCGTCGATAGGATTTACATCCGGCTCGCCATATACCGTACAGCTGCTTGAGAAGACAATACCCTTCACTCCATATTGCGGCATGCACTCAAGAAGGTTGATGAGCGTATTGAGATTATTCCTATAATATAGGAGTGGTTTCTGTACGCTTTCTCCTACAGCCTTAGAAGCTGCAAAATTGATGATCCCCTTTATGCCGGGATTCTGCTCGAAGAGTCTTTTGAGAGTATCGAGATCTGTACAGTCTCCTTCTACGAATACCGGCACGACACCAGTGATAGCCTCAATCCCTTTCAGAACTTCCTTATTTGAGTTTGAAAGATTGTCAATGATCACGACTTCATAGCCAGCTTGCTGAAGCTCTACTACGGTGTGGCTCCCTATATATCCGGTGCCCCCTGTCACTAAAATTTTAGTAGCCATTTCCAATTATTTAAAGAGAGGTGATGGATAGACACCTGCATCTACAAGAGCCTTGAATTGATCTACTGTAGCCTGACGGTCGGCTGCGAAAGTTACACCAAACCATTTTGACGGAGTTTGCACTACCTTGAGAGTAGCCTCACCATTTTGGATAAGATCGTTTACCACTGTCGGGATATAGAACTCTGATTTGAGTTCGTTGCCATGTTCTTGAAGGAACTTCCCGAATGCTTTTTCGCTATATCCGAAATAGTCGGGAGTGAAACCCCACATGTTCATGCTGACGCTGCTGCCGGCCGGGAATGGTTTTTCCACTTCCTCTTCAATATGGATGAGCCCTTCCCCTTTGCGCTGGATGCCATGACACTCCTTCACTCCGGTCAAATAGCCTTCTTCATTCACTTCGCAAAGACCACGGCTAACACCTCCGTTTTCGCTCAATGTATTTTCGATTTTGAATCCTATCATGCAGTACTCACCTGTCTTTCCTTCAAGATCCTTGAGAGTTTCAGCTGCAAGCTGGAAACTTTCCGGTCCGTAATAGTCGTCAGCATTGATGACAACGAAAGGCTCTTTGATGACATCCTTGGCCATGAGCACAGCATGGTTGGTGCCCCATGGTTTCTGGCGCCCTTCAGGCACAGAGAAACCTTCCGGAAGATCATGAATATCCTGGAATACAACCTCAACAGGCACATGGCCTTCATATTTAGAGATCACCTTATCACGGAAATCCTGTTCGAAATCGTGGCGTATTACGAATACAATCTTTCCGAATCCGGCACGAAGCGCATCATAGACACTATAGTCCATGATAGTCTCTCCTGAAGGGCCAAGTGAGTCAAGCTGCTTGAGGCCACCATAGCGGCTTCCCATTCCTGCAGCGAGGATAAACAACGTAGGTTTCATTTTTGTATTAATAATTTAGTAATTAATTGTTTATTTTTAGTTATTGTCAAGTTCTTTTCTACTTTCTTAACAGCATCATAATCTTAAGCATGAAGTCAAACATCACAAGCCGGGCATTTGCATTCCTGAGAATATCATCATGAGCTCTTTGAATCTCCGACATCAGACGCTCTACGTTTTTATAGTTGATAAATGGAGAAAATCTGACACTGAAATCCTCTTCCCCTCTCGTCATTGCATTGAGCTCCGGAGTCTTTAAATTATAAATGAAGTTTTCACGTGTAAGGCGCGCGCAATATGCAAGAAATCTCGCATTCTTTTCCCTCCCCATAGCAGCAATTGCATCGCTAAGCATTCGCAGTCCACCCGCATTTCTCGCATAAGCCAAGCGCATCATCTGCATATAAAGTCCGGAAAATTCCTTTATCTCCCCTCCCTCTCCCGCTATGTCGAAAGCCTTTATCATATTTCCTTCCGATAGAGCAGCGACTTCCTGCGCTTCAGCATAAGGGATTCCCTCTGAAGCCAGTATACCGGCTACTTCTTCATCATTGAGAGGCTTAAGATTAAATCTTTGAGTTCTTGAGAAAATAGTAGGAAGCAGCTTGTCAGGTTCGTTGCTGACAAGAATGAAGATAGTATTTGGAAACGGTTCTTCAAGAAGTTTGAGCAATGCATTGGCACATTGAGGCTGCATCTTTTCCGGCATCCATATAATATATGTCTTATATCGGTAGGCAAAACTTGAAAGGGCAGCGGTCCGTGAAATTTCAGCAGCATCATTGCGATATATCACCGGGACAGAATTGCCGGCATCTATCGCCCTCGCCCACTCTTCCTTTGGCATATATGAATGCTTGTCGATAAAATCATGCCATTGCGGAAGAAAAGCATCTGTGCTCTTGGATGCTGCTCCTATGCGGGGAAACACATAATGGACATCAGGGTTGTTGTGGTGTGCATTTTGCAGGCAAGCCGGACATTTGCCACAACTGTCGCCATCCTTACGGTCCATACAGTAAAGATAGCTTACGAATGCTCGAGCCAAGCGCATCTTGCCGATTCCTTCTTGTCCTCCTAAGAGAATAGCATGAGGAATGTGATCGGTATCGACAATGTCTCGGAGCGAGTCTACGGTTGATCTATGTCCGGTGATATCCGAGTATTTCATGTTTTTTTTCATATCGGCGACAATGTGGTCGCCATATTCTTCGCAAATTTACAAAAAAAATAAGGTTAATACAAATTTTTTTATTAAGTTTGCAGAAAAAAGATAAAATCTCAATGGCAATTTCATTTCTTGAATCCATAGTGAAGGGTTATGCAGATAGAGCCACTGACCTATCCGACTATTTGTTTGTGTTTCCAAGCCGACGGGCATGTACATTCTTTCTAAAGAACTTGACCAATGCTCTCAAAGGCAGAATTGCGATGCTTCCTGATGTAACCACGATGTCAGAATTCGTGGAGAAAGTATCCGGACGTGTTGTAGCCAACCGAATTGAATTGCTTTTTATAATGTATGATGCTTATGTAGCTCTTCAAAAAGAGTCAGGGGCTTCATCCATTCAAGAATTCGACAGATTCCGACGCTGGGGAGAGACGGCTCTCTCCGACTTCAATGAAGTCGACATGCAAGATTCAGATCCTGATGCCATATTCAAAAATGTGAAAGATATTAGGGAGATCAGTTCAAATTTTCTTACTGAGGAGCAACTCAAAGTGATGGAGGAATTTTTCGGACAAGTCTACGACCCTGTTGAGACTGCCACCGGATTCTGGAAAGAATTTAATGATGAAAAAAAAGACCACAAACTGCAAAAAAAGTTCCTCCCTATATGGCAGGCTATGGCTCCTTTATACCATGCTTTCCATGACGCTCTTGAAAGCAGAGGTCTGATTTCCTCAGGAGGTGCCTATAGGCAAGCTGCGAATATACTGGAGGATGGAATCCCGGGGAATATCTCAGCCGGGAAGATTGTATTTGTAGGATTCAATGCACTGACGCGCTCTGAAAGCCGCATATTTGATACCCTTTCATCATATCTGACAGATGATGAGTCTGAACCATATGCAGATTTCTTCTGGGATACAGTAGGGCCGGTCATCAACGACAAAACCTCCACCGCCGGAAGATATGTGCTAAGGAATAAAGAAAGGTGGCCTTCCCCGGAATGGGCAGCCCCGTATCTTTCTATGTCAGAAGTTAAGGATATGCCCGAAGAAATCAAGGTGATAGCCGTTCCATCAAACTCGCTTCAGGCAAAGATAGCTTGCGATGAGATTGAAGAGATGAAGAGCAAGATCAACAGTTTAGAGTTTGATGAAGCAAAAGTGGCAGTGGTGCTTCCGGATGAAAGCCTTCTTATCCCGATGCTCTATTCATTTCCCGACGGCATTTCAGATGTCAACCTAACTATGGGCTATCCATTGAAACTTTCAGGCACTGCCACTTATGTGTCTCTTCTCCGACACCTTCAGAGCAGCCGAAGGAAATCAGGAAACGACATTGGATATTACTATAAAGATCTTGAAGCAGTGCTTTCCCATCCATTCAGTCAGTCACTCTTTGGTGATGCTGTCTCAAAAGTGAAAGACTGGATCAAGAAACACCATCATTCTATAGTCAATATTAATGATGTAAGGAATATCTCAAATGAAATGGCTCAGTTGCTTTCTCCCCTCTCTGATAATGCCACTCCCGAAGAAGCTGTCAGATGGATTGAATCAATATTGCTGAAAGTTTCTGAATCTATTTCTTCATCAGGAAGCAAGTTGCTGAAAGCAAATGTCGACAAATCAAACTTGGAAGTCTACCTTCTTTTGCTCAATCAGCTTCTTGAGACTGTGAAAGAATATGGAATTTCTATGCAATGGCGCACTTTCCTTTCTCTATCTGATCGCTTGCTCTCAGCTGAGTCTGTCACTTTTGAAGGTCAGCCGTTGCGTGGACTCCAGGTGATGGGGATGCTTGAGACTCGTGCCCTTGATTTTGACCGTATCATAATCCCCTCTCTCAATGAGCGCATCCTTCCTGCCAAGCGTAGAGCCCGCACTTTCATTTCCGACTCGCTCCGCAGGGCATATGGACTCCCCCCGGTGAATTATTCAGAATCAATATTCGCCTACTATTTTTTCCGCATGATCGCAAGGGCGAAGGAAGTGGTGCTTCTCTATGATGCCCGTTCTTCAGAAGGGGCAAGGAGTGGCGACGTGTCACGCTACGTGCTGCAACTTCAATATCTCTATGCGAAAAACACATTGAAGCTCGAAACCCGATCTTTTGATATCACTAAGTCCGACCTTAAGCCGGCACCTATAGAAAAGACTAAGGAAATACTTGATCTCCTTTCAGCTTATCGCGACCCCGGAGAAAACGGGAGGAATCTCTCAGCGACAGCTCTCACAAGATATACCGATTGCCAGATAAGATTCTACTTCGAGCATCTTCTGCGAATCAAGACAGATGAAGAGTCTGTGGAGTATATAGACGCTATAACGCAAGGCAACATTGTGCACTTCGTGATGCAAAATATTTATCTCCCGAGTCAGAAGCAGGGTCATTATCTCGATCACCCGGAGATTATCGATGCCAATCTCATTAAGGCTAAGAAAGAAGAAAGTGAAGGAAAGGATAGTTTGATAAGCATTTTAATTACGAGAGGAATCAACAAGGAGCATTTTCATAGGAAAGAAGAAGATTGGGACACCCCTCTCAGCGGCTCTACAGCTTATGTGGCCAAAGTGCTCCACTCTCAGATTCTTAATATCCTTGATTTTGATCTGAAGCAAGCCCCTTTCCTTCTTTATGGTGTCGAAATCGCAGGCAACGTATCTATAAAAATGCCGGATGGCCTACCTGTCAATATGAGGTTTGCCATCGACCGCCTTGACCGTCCAATGAGAAGCGCGACGTCAGCCGACGAGATGCCTCTCCGGATAGTAGACTATAAGACAGGATCTCCTCATGTCAAGACTGAGTCTATGCAAAGCGTGTTTGAAGGTGATTTCAATGGAAAAAATCTTCTTCAGCTTTGGCTCTATGCAAATCTTTTCGATGCGCTTCCTAATAAGAATATCCCCAAGAATGCACCGAGACCGGAACTCCGGCTTTTTGGAGAAAACAGCGGTTTGCCAAGACAGCCTCTTACTCTTGAAATATACGACGTTCCCTCTATTAAGAAAGGGGGCGTAAAGAAAGAGGGTAGCCATAAGATAGATGATCCTACATATCCTATTGTAGGCGACACCCCTCAGCCTGACCATACCGGGCTGAACTCAGAGTTTCTGAATCTTCTCGAAAAGACACTCACCCAACTCTTCGCAGAGGGAGAATTCATGCCAACGCAAAATCCCAGATCATGCACCCTTTGCCCTTTCAAGACGATATGCTGGAAATGAAGTTGTTTAAACTTATTTACGAATTAAAAAATAAGTTTAAACAACTTCATGAAGATTCCAGAACGAAGTGCAAAAAATATGGCATTTTTATTTGGACTTCAAC
>CAMWLX010000109.1 GCA_947175225.1 uncultured Porphyromonadaceae bacterium | reverse complement strand
GGGTTATAATACCTGATTCCTGATTCTCAAAAATATTCCTTTATAAATTTTACTAATAACCTTAAATTAATTTATGGCAAAATTCAACATGAAACGCAGCTCAATGCTGCTCGGTGCTGCAGTCGTTATGCTGTCAGCGACAGCCGGTTATCGTGACGTTACCGGCCAGTATATGGTAAATCCCGCATTCCTTCCCGGATGGCAGGGCGCACTCACTGACGTCCAGTGGGGTGTAGGCGAGGTCTATAACGGAGCATTCAACCTCTATCAGGTGCTTCCTGACATGCCTGCCGGCGAATACACACTTACAGTAAACGCTTCTTATCGTTGCGGCTATAATGATTTCGCAAAGGAACATCAGGCAGGTAATGCAGATCTCAACACCACATTCATCTATGCCAATGGCAACAAGCAGGTGGTGAAAGGTCTTTTCGAAGGTCGTGAAGCAGCTCCCAATAGCCTTGAAGAGATCAACGCAGCATTCACAGCAGGCGACTATCTGAACACTCTTACTTTCAATCATGAAGGCGGCGACCTCACTGTGGGTATCTGCAATACCGGTTGCTACAACGACGAGTGGGCCGCTTTCGATAACTTCAAGCTCGTAAGCGGCGACAAGGATTACACTGAACTCATCAAGAACGCTGACTTTGCAGAAGGTCTTGATGTAAAAGCACCGTGTTGGAATATGATGAACAGCGCGGGCGGCGAAAAGACTCCTGATGTCAACAAGGGTGGTGGCGTATACCGCAAGACCAATGCATCTCCCTACAACTTCGGTCAGCAGGTAGAACTTCCCGCAGGCACATATCGCTTCAGCGCGCTTACATTCCAGCGTTACGGAGGTGCAGGCAACTATGATGGCAAAATCATAGATTGTAAGGGAAATTGGCATCTTACAGAGGTAGCAAAATCCCCGAAGCAGTGGTGGGATGACAAATCATATGCAGAAGACGATTTCGTAAACAATGCTTATCTCTATGTTTCTTTCGAAGCAGACAAGCCGACAAGCCTCTCAACTTCAATTGAAATGCTTGAAGAGAATGTAACAGTAACCCGTATTAAAGGTAACTGGGAAATCTGCAACGGCGACTACGCTGCAATGCCTGAGAATGAGACACGCGGCACAGCCGAAGGCACTGAAATCGTCCCTGAATATGAAGTTAAGAACGTAGTTCCCGGTTGGTGTGACTCCGGTATGGAGCGCGAATCTGCAGCTGCTTTCGTAGCAAATCCTGAACTCTGGCGTCAGTATGTAGAATTCACACTCGAAGAGCCTGCTAAAGTATGGGTAGGTCTTGGCAAGGACGAAAATAGCCCTGCTCAGTACTGGAACCCGTTCGCTGACTTCAAGCTTGAAATGTTTGACGATAACACACCCGACGCTGTTGAGGCTATCAACGCTGTTAATGGCGCAGTTGAATACTACAACCTCCAGGGTGTACGCGTTGCCAACCCCGAAAACGGTATCTTCATCGTTCGCGAAGGCAACAAGGTGGCTAAGAAAGTTATCCGTTAATCGGAAGGGTTTATAAGATATATAAGATTTATAAGTTTTATAGTCTTATCAGATTTATTCTATTATGGGGCGCGTATCCTTTCGGATATGCGCCTTTAAAACTATATTAGCATCTTAGTTGTTATAATAGTGAATACCTATATATACACTTATAATCTACATGCGACAGAATCTCCTCATATTAATGGCAGTGGCTGCGGCATCCGGTGCGGGAGCACAGGATCCGGAGTTTGAATTTGTTTTGCCAGCACCTCCTGTAATTCAAATTTGTGCTGTCGAGGAGACTACGCAAGATCCTGTACCGTTTGCATCAATATCTGTGGAATATGCTGATACGATAGTCACATCTACCACTGATGACAAGGGAACACTTGACTTTACACCTCTTTCATTTCCTCTGACTTTGACTGCAAACTGCGAAGGAATGCTTGAGACTACATACGGGATAATGGAGCAGCCTGACGAACCTCTTTTGATACTTATGACACGCGAACCGGCAAAGGAGGAAAACAGTGTGGCTATGATAGAGCGATAACGCATAATTATCTAAGCTCAAGCTGAAGGAAACCATAATTATTAGATGTTAGCAGCGGCTTCGCCTGCTATTGCGGATAATAGCCAACTTTTTTATCATTAATTTTTGTTAGCTACTTAATATTATATAATTAAAATTTAGACTTAGGGATTTTTTTTGTAAATTTGCAGAATATTTGGAATATTCAAAATTCTACAATCAAAATTCAAAATTATATGAGCAGATTAGTCTCTAAGAAATACCTCCTCCCCTTCATACTCATCACGAGCCTTTTCTTCATGTGGGGCTTCGCACGTGCAATACTTGATGTGCTAAATAAGCATTTCCAAGAAATGCTTCACATTTCAATCGGACAGTCTGCTCTAATTCAAGCCACTACCTATCTCGGATATTTCCTTATGGCTCTTCCTGCCGGGATACTTATCACACGTGTAGGTTACCGAAAAGGAGTAGTGACAGGTCTGCTTCTCTTTGCTCTTGGAGCGTTGCTCTTCATTCCCGGAGAGAGCATGATGTCGTTTGGGATGTTTCTCTTCGCACTATTCATAATAGGGTGTGGTCTTGTAATCCTTGAGACGGCAGCCAATCCATATGCAACTGAACTTGGAGAGAAAGAGACGGCAGCGAGCCGCCTCAACTTGGCACAGTCGTTTAATGGACTCGGTTGCATACTTGCACCAGTCATTGTAGGTGGATTCCTATTCTCAACGCCCGGAAGCAGCGTATCTGTTCCATACGGCATAATGGGTGTCGCTGTCCTCTTGGTAGCGCTTGTGTTCACACGCGTAAAACTTCCTGAAATCAGCTATGATGAAGATGCTAAGGATGCATCAAATGAAAAGGAAAGCTTAGGAGACACCATAAGGGCTCTATGGAGTTCGTCGACATTCCGTTTCGGTGTCATAGCGCTTTTCTTCTATGAAATAGCTGAAATTTCCATAAACAGCCTTTTCATCAACTATGCTACTGCTGATGGCTGGATGGATAAGACAACAGCTTCGGTGGTGCTTTCATTCGGAGCCTTGGGCCTATTCATGCTTGCGAGAATTATAGGGAGTTGGATCATGAGCAAGGTGGCTTCAGAAAAAGTGCTTGTAGTTTGCGGATTGATGACAGTGATCGGAGCCTTACTCGTGACTATAGATTGCGGCTGGCTTTCACGTGCCGGAGTCTTCATGTGCTATGCTTTTGAAGCAATCATGTTTCCTACTATATTTGCAATAACGATTGTAGGAGCGCAGGGTCACAATGTCAAGATAGCATCCTCATTCCTTATGATGACTCCGATCGGAGGAGCAGTAGGAACACTCCTGATGGGGCAGATGGCAGACTTAACGGCTGTATCTACGGCCTTCATCATCCCAGCGATCGGGTATGCTTTTGTACTGGTCTATGCACTCTCGGTAGCCCTCAAGAAGCAGAAATAAGCAATCCGAAATAAGGTCCTTAAAGTCCTTAAAGTCCTTAAAGTCCTTCTACTCACCACTTCACTCTTATCTCTTACCCCTTAACCCTTCACTCTTAAAAATGAAACTCACTTGTATCGGACATATAACCCTCGACAAAGTAATCACTCCCCGCTTTACTGCCTACATGCCGGGCGGAACTGCATATTATTTCGCAAATGCACTAAAGAATATTGACCTAAAGGATTTCCGCCTTGTGACTTCGCTTGCTGCAAGCGAGATGCATGAGGTGGAGAAACTTCGTAAGGAAGGAATTGATGTGGAGGCTATAGTATCGAAAAACTCAGTATATTTTGAGAATAAGTATGGTGAGGATATGAACGAGCGTAAACAACGTGTGCTTGCCAAAGCGGATCCTTTCACAAAGGAGAATCTTAAGGATGTTGAGGCAAACATCATACACCTTGGCACTCTCCTTGCTGATGATTTCGATAAGGAGACTATCAAGTACTTGTCAACAAAAGGGACGGTTTCGGTAGATGTGCAGGGGTATCTGCGCAAGGTGGAAGGGGAACATGTTGTGGCGGTAGACTATGATGACAAGCTTGAAGCCCTCCCCTACATCGGCATTCTGAAGGCTAATGAGATGGAGATGGAGACGCTTACCGGGACTTCCGATCCGTATGAGGCCGCTAAGATGCTTGCAGGATGGGGAGTGAAGGAAGTGGTGCTTACGCTCGGCGACAAGGGCTCGCTTATATATGCCGACGGTAAGTTTCATAAGATTCCGGCATATCCGGCAAAAGACCTTGTGGACGCTACGGGATGTGGCGACACTTATATGGCAGGATATCTGTATAAGAGAAGCCGTGGTGCATCCTACGAGGAGGCGGGTGCTTTTGCGGCAGCCATGTGCAGCATCAAGCTTGGCTCAAAGGGACCTTTCTCCGGGACAATTGCAGATGTCCAGGCTCTGATTAATTCATAATGCATAATTCATAATTAGCTACGCTCAAGCTAAAGCAAGTCATAATGCATTCTTTAAAATATTTTAGTATGAATTCTAATTTTAGACTATTTTTCAGTATTGTGGCTGTTGGAGCCTTTATGTTTTCAGGGTGCTCCAATGAAAAGGAACTCCCGATAGAAAATATTTCTGTAGTGGAAGGGGGCAATGTCAAACCGGTCCAAAAGGCAGAAAGCAACCAACCAACTACCATTCTCGGCTCAGGAGGCTCCATATCTTCAATTCTTTCTCAGACTTTTACCAATATTGTCGATCTGTCTAAGGCAAGACACGTAATAATATCTTGCACTGATCTTGATACATATAAGGAAGATTTGCTCGTGGCTTATAAGAAAGGATCGGTAATAACGGTAATTGATCCGGATGCTACTAAACTCGATGAATGGTGTGCAGCGAATGGAATGGTATATGCCGGTGATCCTACCACAGCAAATGCTTGCTCACTGATTAGCTTCAACAGCAAGGCTTCTTCAATGAGTATCCAGAAAAGGAAGCAGATGGATGGCATCGATGATGAAGATGTTCCATTGGTGATATTTACTGATTGGCTCGACAAGATGCTTACCCCTACCCTAAAGGGTCCTGACTACAGGAGCAAGGAGATCAAGAAGCGTTTCACTCCGCAGCATGTCAAACAAGTATTTCCGATAAATCTTTCTAAAGAAGAGATACAAAGAATACAGTGGGGATTGCCGGAAACTGCATCCCTAAGTACTACTGCAGAACTTAACTGCGATATATACCCGATCCATTCATTTGCCGACAATTCCTTTACCGGAGATATCTATGCTGTTGAGGCTGAGCTTATCATCCATAATGGTAATCTCTACAACGGACGTTGGCAATACACCCGTGGGAAATCTCTATATGAGGTATGCGGATTCTATCTCAATCAGTTTAGATTCAAGGCAGGCCTTTACAAGAAAGAGGGGGACATATTTGGGGGAGTACAAACTCAGCTTATGGGTGGACCGGCACCTGCTGCCACGGATGCTTCAGCTGCTTATCAAAGTGGTTTTGAATGGAATTTTGATGGTTGGCTCACTGGAGGAAACGGTCTCGAATCGTCTACTCCTACTCCGCTGCAGCAAGGAGTATGGACTTGGAGTAACTTGCAGGAGAATGGTTCGGGATTAAATATTTCTGTTGAAGATGCTTCAGTATGGCCTGAATGGACTGTTGAAGTTGATGGATGTCCGACTAAAAAAGAGGATGCTATTCCGGAAATGTCATCTGGAGACCTGACATTCCGTTGCTCATGGATATGGGGAGTGCCGGAGGCTGTGGATGACTCTACTGAGCGCTACTATATGACTGCTTCGCTCATCGAGGCCGCCTATTGCTGGCATCGTTCTTCAGGATCGAGCTCAAAAATCAATATCGAATATTTGATGTCTCCCAATTCGCCCAGCGTCTGCTTCATGCTCATTCCCCCATCACGCATAGAAGGGCAACGCCTCTAAGGAAGGGGATGGCGTCATATTAGGTGGCAGTGCATTAGATGGCCGTTGGCGTCGCGAAGGTGCATGCCGTTGCCTTCGCAGTAACGCCAGAATGAACATTCTGCACATTTACCCGTTTTCATCCATGTGCGGTCGCGATATGGCTGAAACTTATTTTGCCATACATCCCAGAAATCGTCTTTATAGATATTGCCTTGCCGGTAGTCGGCGCGTATGCTGGGGCATGAGCCTATCCCACCGTCGAGAAGCACCGATGCCACTGACACTCCTGCTTGACAGCTAAATAAGAAATCCCTGACAATCCCTTCATAGCTGCCGAGAAAACCTTCACAACAGAAGGATGCCTTGATGCGCCCTTCTTTCCGCGTATGCTTGATAAATTCCATCAGGGTCCTCATGTCGGATGACCCCATCTTGAATTCCTCATAATTGGCTGCACGTCCCGATGGAAAAATTGTGAATAGTCGCCATGCTTTCACTCCGCATGAGATCAGATGCTCCTTTATCTCAGAAAGACGATGAAGGGTACGTTGGTTTACGCACGTCACCACATCAAAATTTATGTCGGGGGTGGCAGCCACCATTCGTATGGCGGCAGTAGCCCGGTCGAACGATGCAGGGTGACAACGCATCCAGTTGTGATCTTCTTCCAGTCCGTCAAGGCTTATAGTCATGGCGTGAAGTCCGGCACGGCGAAGGCTTTGGAATCGATCTGGTGTAAGTGCAAGTCCATTTGAGACAAATCCCCATGGATAGCCTCGGTCGTAGAGTTGGCGTCCTACATATTCGAGATCTTTTCTCATGAGAGGTTCGCCGCCGGTGATGACTATATTGACGTGGTTTGGATTCACATGAGGAGTGAGACTGTCGATAACCTTCAGGAAATCATCGGCCGGCATATCCGGAATCATCGATGAGCTATTGCAGTCGCTTCCGCAATGGCGGCATGAGAGGTTGCAGAGCCATGTGCATTCCCAGAACAGCTGACGAAGTGGATGCTGGCGACATTTCTCTTGCTTGATCTTTCGAAAGAGTTCAAGCCCAACACGTTGGCGGAGTGAAAGGCTTTTCATTTTTCAGTATTTTTTGCCTTGAGTTTGAAATCTACGGTTGCTTTGGCATGTCCCCAATCCCAGGTGCTTTTTTTATTTGAATCTTTGTAGACCAAATCGACTATAACAGAATCTGCCTCAAGGTTTGGATTGGAAGGAATGCAAACTACTTTTAATTCGGGTTCTACAGTTGTAGAACCCTTAGTGATGTATTGACCATCGATATTGGTGGTGGTTGTCTCAAGCGAGTATACTCCGGAGGGAGCGTCAGGATAAGTCACTCTTATTTCTGCATTTTTGACGCTGATCCCTTCGTCGGAAGTCACAGCGCCTTTAATTTCAAAGGTTCCTGTCGGCATGCCATACATATCGTATTGATCTTCCGGAGTACAACCATAACCTAATAGCGCGAGTATTGCCGAATAAATACCGGCAAAGAAAGCTGAGATGTATTTGTTGATAAGTTTCATATCTGTTTTATCAGTTGATTCTATTGTATAGATACCGCATTAATACCAATACTGCATGGATAGAAAAAAATAGATCAAAAATAATGTCCTCATGCCGAATCTCCCAACATGATTCCACCCGTAAAGCTACTATGAAATGATATGGGGAAGATAGCGGACTTTTAAGATCGGATAAATGAGTTTTTTACCAGTTGAAACGGAATCCTATAGGTATGGATAGGCTCCAGGGCTCATCGTCGGTCCAAATGTTAGGAATTGTGCATTCCTGTGGGAAGTGGTAGCGGAGGGAAGGCTCAACAAACAGGTCGACACGTTTTGATATACGGAAAGATATACCGACACTTCCGCCAGCTGACCATACCGGTTTAGAATCGAAACGTCCGCTCTGTACCAAATAATTAGGAGCAATCTGAGCGTAAGAATATACCGGGATAGCCACTCTTCCTCCAAAACCGAAATATAATTTAATTCGAGGCGAAGTGTAGGCATAAAGATTCACTTGAAGTGGGATCTCGAGATAATGCCAGTGGCATGTGGATGGCTCTTTTAAGCATTCGAAGTCTGTGTGCAGATATGAATATCCTATGCCAGATTCCAGGCCGAGCCATGATGAGAAATGCTTCTCTGCAGTAAGCGCAAACGAGATAGGCAAATGATGGCGACGTTGCACTGAACCGAGCAAACTTTCTATCTCATTAGTAAGTCGGGGTATTTTTGCTTGAGATGGAACGTCTTCGTCATCAGGTTTTGGATTCGTGCTCGGATTACTTGCCATATCGCTAAGGTCGGTACCATTTATGCTATTGAAACTCAATATTCCGGAGGCAAATGAAATTCCGGCAGACCATCCTTTGTCTTTACAAGCTTTTTGAGGAAGGTCAGCAAAAATTCGGTCATAGAAGTTATCATGTTCATCATGAAGAGGCTTTCTCTTATAGCTTTCAGGAATAGACGAAGGAGAGGAAATGCCTACCGAATCAGAACTGAACGTTGATTGTGTTTCAGATTCAGTCGGAAGTGGCGGATCAACTGAAACATTTTCACTATGGGTTTCTTCCACAATTATTGGTTTACCCGGGTCAGAAGTGTATGTGGATACTATCTTTTCTTCTAAGGAATTTTCATGCACAGGTTCTGATTGAGTATCGTCGTTCGATAGTCGCTTATTCTGCATGGAATCTGCCGACAGATGGTCGGACGTAGGCATCAGATTGTCTTGTCTAAAAAGGAAGAGTATACTAACTGAGACGAGCAGGAGCAGTAGAGAAATGAGCCCGGCACGTAGCTGATAGTCTTTGATCAGTTCGCGCAGGCGCAGTTTGGCATGGAAGAGCTGTGATGAGGATGAATTAGGTGCGATGCCAAGAATTTGAGAAATCTCATTATGCGACTTGTTCTCGAGCACAGCGAGGCGGAACACTTTCTGGTATCCTTCAGGGAGTTTGCGGATAAGTGATTCGAGGGTGGCGAAATCGAGTATATCGTCAAGTTCGGGTTCTTCGATGTTTTCGGGTATTTCATCAAGAATGGAAGTGACTGTCTGGGCCTGGAGGTATTTGAGGGAGAGGTTTTTCATTATTGTGGCAAGCCAGAAGTCGAGACGTTCGGGATCGCGCACGCTATCAAGACGTGTGAAAGCAGCAATAAATCCATCGTGAAGGATATCCTGGGCACTGTCACGGTCGCTGACATATCGGGATATGACATGGAGCATGCGGGGAGCGAAGCGGGTATAGAGAATACTCATAGCATCCCTATCTCCGCTTCTGCACTCCTCGACGAGGGTCTGATTATCGATATCAAGGTCAATATGTCTCACATAGGATAAGATGCATCATCATGAGGAATACTGCATCGCCAAATGATAAAAATTTATTTTCCTTGTAAAATATGTTATTCCAATAGGGTGCTATGGGGCAATTTATAGCCATTGAGGGGGGCAGCGTTGAAGAGGGGGCGGCTGGGGGTTGGGGATTTTTCTATCGTGAAGGTTGAGGAGGGAGTGGTGTAGATGGTCACTTTG
>CAMWLX010000108.1 GCA_947175225.1 uncultured Porphyromonadaceae bacterium | reverse complement strand
CAATCAACCCAATAACAACAGATAATTATGAATCTTTTAGCAGGAAAGACAGCTATCGTGACCGGTGCCGCTCGTGGCATTGGAAAGGCACTCGCCCTCAGATTTGCAGCTGAAGGCGCAAACGTGGCTTTCACCGACCTCGTGATCGATGAAAACGGGAAACAGACAGAAGACGAACTCCTCGCCCTCGGCGTAAAGGCAAAAGGATATGCTTCAAACGCAGCCAATTTTGCTGAGACCGAAGAGGTAGTGAAGAAGATAAAGGAAGATTTCGGATCAATCGACATCCTCGTCAACAATGCCGGAATCACTAAGGATGGCCTTATGATGCGCATGAGCGAAGCTCAATGGGATGCAGTGATTGCTGTAAACCTCAAATCAGCATTCAATTTCATACATGCAGTTCTCCCAATCATGATGCGCCAGCGCAACGGCTCCATCATCAACATGGCATCCGTAGTAGGCGTGCATGGCAATGCAGGCCAAGCCAACTATGCTGCTTCCAAGGCAGGCCTTATTGCGCTTGCAAAGAGCATTGCTCAGGAAGTAGGAAGCCGTGGCATCCGTGCCAACGCAATTGCTCCCGGTTTCATTGAGACAGCTATGACTGCTGCTCTCCCGGAGGAAGTCCGCGCTGACTGGTGCAAGAAAATTCCTCTCCGTCGCGGCGGACAAGTGGAAGATATCGCCAATGTGGCTCTCTTCCTTGCAAGCGACATGTCGAGCTATGTGACAGGCCAGGTGATTCAGGTAGACGGCGGCATGAATATGTAAAAATTACGTTATGAAATATGCAATCATAGTCGCCGGAGGGGTAGGAAGCCGCTCCGGCGATTCTCTTCCTAAGCAGTTTCATCCTATCTGTGGGCATCCGATGCTGTGGTGGACACTCAAGGCTTTCTATGAAGAAGATGCAGCTACAAAAATTATTGTAGTGATGCACCCTGATTATATTGACTATTGGCAAAAGATTTGCGGTGATGATTGTCCGGAGCATACTGTAGTAGCCGGCGGAAAGACGCGCACCATGTCTGTAGCTGCCGGGCTTGCTCTCATTCCATTTAAAGAGGTGGCAGTAGTAGCTGTGCATGACGCAGCGCGCCCTCTGGTGAGCCAACGTGTGATTCGCGAAGGGTATGAAATGGCAAAAGAATGGTATGTAGGGATTCCAGCCATTCCTGTGACTGAATCCTTACGCAAAGGACCTGCTCACAACAGCTCGGCTGTAGACAGGTCGGAATTCCATATCGTACAGACACCGCAAGTTTTCGATAATCTACTCCTACACATGGCTTATGAAGAAGCCTTAAAATCAGAAGGCCATATCTTTACAGACGATGCAAGCGTAGTGGATTATTTCGGACATCCAATTCGTCTATATCAAGGAGACCCGGCCAACATAAAGGTCACTTATCCGGATGATTTTATTATTGCAGAATACAGACTTTCAAAACCATGACACCAGTCTACGAAGACAATCATATAATAATCATCAGAAAAGAAGCTGGAGAGATAGTGCAGGGTGACAAGACCGGAGACATACCTCTTTCAGAAATGATCAAGCAATATCTAAAGGAAAAATACAACAAACCGGGGAATGTCTTCTGCGGCGTAGTTCACCGTATTGACCGCCCTGTGGCAGGACTCGTTGTATTTGCCAAAACTTCAAAAGCTCTCACTCGACTCAATGACATGCTCAAGAAGGGAGAAATACATAAAACTTATTGGGCACTCGTGGAGGGAAAGCGAAAAGAAAAGGAGGGTGTCATTGAATCTTGGCTTCAGTCTGACGGACGCCTCAATAAGACCCGTGTCGTAGATAAGAATGCGCCTGATGCAAAATTATCGAAGCTTAAATATAGGGTGATAGCTGAAGGAGACAGGTACTCCCTATTGGAAGTGGAGTTGCTTACCGGACGTAAACATCAAATCAGAGCACAGCTTTCCTCTACCGGGACTCCTATCAAAGGAGACCTCAAATATGGAGCCCGGAGATCAAATCCGGGAGGTGGAATCTCGTTGCTCGCAAAAAAAATTGAGTTCATCCACCCGGTTTCTAAAGAGAAAATAGAGTTGGAGACATATCCTCTGCCTGAAATGCTCCCTATCATTAAACATTCGCAAGAGAAAGCTTAGGTTTAAATGGATGGTATGGATAAGTGGTTATGACTCTTAAAATGAGAGGGGGAAAACGTAAATTATCGTAATTTAATTTGGAAATCGAATAAATTTTGATTAATTTTGCACACAAATTGAATTGTGTGCAATTCCTTAGGTTTGTACCTGAAACACCATTAACCATCTAAACAACTTTTGAAGTGGGACTAAAGACACGAGAAAGATTCATTGAAGTGGCTCGTCAACTTTTCGCAAGGAAAGGTGTCGAGAATACTACTATGAATGATATAGCCTCGGCTTCAGAGAAGGGCCGACGCACTATCTATACCTATTTCAAGAGCAAGCGAGACATCTACAACGCCGTAATCGAGCAGGAGACAGACATAGCTCTTTCGCAACTTCGCACCATTGTGGCAAAACCCATACCGGCTGATGAAAAACTGACGGAATACATAGATGCTCATTTCGAGACTATGAAGGAAGTGGTATCACGCAATGGATCTCTACGAGCATGGTTTTTCCGCGATGTGAGAAAAGTAGACAGAGCCCGCAGAATAGTCAGTCGCAAGGAGACCATTCTTCTTCAGCAGATACTCGCAGAAGGAGTAGCGGAGGGAATATTTGAAATAGATGATATTCCACGTACTGCCTTGATCATTACGAAAACAATCCAGGGACTCGACGTCCCGTATATTCGCGACGACCTTTCCGAGATTGGAGTTGATAAGGATCAGCTTTCACACTCTTTTGTATCTATATTGCTTTCAGGGCTGCTGAAAAGGTGATTGGTTTAATGGTTTAGTGGTTGAGTTCTTTGATTATAATGTACGTTTTTAATCTTTCCACCTAAGGACCGCTTGATGTTGAGTAAAAAATATTGTAATTATAAAAAATATAGCCCATGTATATCAATGCCATAGGACATTACATACCCTCACAGAGAGTGACGAATGAATACTTCAAGAATATCAATGGTCTTGATGCAGATTGGATTGTGCAACGCACGGGCATTGAAACCCGCAGCAGATGCTCGGAAGAAGAGAATGTAGACACCATGGCATTCGATGCAGTCGAAAATGCGCTGCCCAGACTCCCCTATCCAATTACTGACGTTGATCTCATTGTAGCTGCCCATTATTGTGCATACGACACAGTTGGAACTGCAGGCCATCGCCTACAACGCAAATACAACGTTGCCGGAGCAAAAGTGGTCTATGCTTCATCAGCTTGCAGCTCATTTGTAAATGGACTTGAGATTGTCGAAGGTTATTTTGCAATGGGTAAAGCTACCCATGCTCTCCTTATATGCAGCGAACAGAACTCATATTATTCTACAGACTCTGACCCCAAAGCAGGGCATCTTTGGGGCGATGCAGCTGTTGCATATTTCTTAAGCAAAGATAGGGAATCTGAAAATGATATAGAAGTTCTCTCTGTATTCACAGAAGGCCTTGGACACATCGGCAAAGGTCCCGATGGCGTAAAGCTCCGTCCGAAGGAGGAAGGAATCAGCATGCCGGAAGGAAGGGATGTCTTTATGAATGCAGTAAAATACATGGAATATGCTCTTGATAAAAATCTCGAAAACTGTGGCGTCAAAAGAGAAGATCATGCTTATTTCATAACCCATCAGGCGAATATGAGAATTGTAAAGCAACTTGCACGCATGATGGGGGTTCCTATGGATAAGTTTCTCAACAATATCCAGAAATTAGGCAATACGGGAAGTGCCAGTGCTCCACTTGTGCTTTCCCAGCATCAGGAGGAACTTAAGAAAGGTGACATAGTGTCGCTTATGGTCTTCGGAGGTGGATATTCTTGCGCTGCATTTACAATAAAGAAGTAATTTTGAATTTTAAATTTATTGTATTGAATGATAATAAATTACAATAAATAATCAATTCTATTAACAAAATTTAACATAAAAAGACTTGACAAACGGTCAAAAATGTAGTAATTTTGTAACTGCAATCACATCGCGGGATGGAGCAGTGGTAGCTCGTTGGGCTCATAACCCAAAGGTCGCAGGTTCGAGTCCTGCTCCCGCCACATATTAAGGCTTTCGATAATCGAAAGCCTTTTTTATTTGTTGTTATTATATAATAATAGAAATAACTGATATGAGAGAGAAAGAATTTTTGCCGAACTTGTCAAAACTCGGCATCACAGAAATAAATGATATGCAGAGACGCTCTATGGCAGCGGCTTCTGAATCTAAAGAGATAATTTTGGTAGCTCCTACGGGGTCTGGCAAGACCGTTGCATTCACTCTTCCTATGCTAAAATGGCTGAATCCTCCTACGGGAAGAGTACAAGCAATCATAATAGCACCTTCGCGCGAACTTGTCATTCAAATTGCTGGTGTCGTCAGGGAATTGGCTTCCGGCTTTAAAGTTACAGCTCTTTATGGAGGTCACAACGTGGAGGATGAAGTAAATACTCTAAGTGTAACTCCTGATATTATTGTCGCTACTCCGGGAAGACTGCTCGATCATTTGAAACGTGGGAATGTAGACCCCACTCCTACTCGTATTCTTATTCTTGACGAATATGACAAGTCGCTCGAATTAGGATTTGAGGATGATATGCGGAAAATCTTCAATAGGCTAAAGAATGTAAGCCGAATCATTCTTACTTCAGCCACAGCAAGCACTACCCTTCCGGCATTCATCAAACTTGACAATCCTCTTGAGATAGATTTTTCGGAAAATGCGGGAACAGTCAGGGAGAGAATGAAGATTTACCGTGTGGATACGGAAAAAGACAAGCTCGAATCGCTGCTTATGCTGCTTAAAAGCATTTCAAAAGAAGACATACCTGAAAGAACCATCATATTTGTAAATCATCGCGAAAGTGCTGTCAGAGTAGCTGAATTCCTGAAAAAGAATAAAGTGGCATGTGCTCTTTATCACGGCGAGCTCGACCAGTTCCAAAGGGAAGATGCTATATCAATGTTCAACAATGGCTCTGCTCCTATTCTCGTCGCTACCGACCTTGCAGCTCGTGGTCTTGATATTAGGGGAGTGAGCAACATCATCCATTATCATCAGCCACTGACACCGGAGACTTATACGCATCGTAATGGCCGTACCGCACGAGTAGACGCATCAGGAGACATATATGTACTGACGGGTCCTGACGAGGAACTGAAACCTTTCATCGAGACCGACGGCACCTACCGCCCCGATCCGAATGCCAACTCGGCTCTAAGGAGCGACAAAGCCACTATCCGCATCAGTGCCGGCCGCAAGGAAAAGCTCTCGAAAGGTGACATAGTAGGTTTCCTGTGCAAGGAGGGGGGACTCGAAGCCTCCGAAGTAGGCCCCATAGCCCTGTCCGACCATCATGCCCTCGTAGCAGTCCCCTCAGCTAAAGCCAAAGCACTTATTAAGGATCTCGAGCCCAAGAAAATCAAGGGAAATCGAAGAAAGCTAACCCTTCTCTAACTTCAATTTAGAAAAGCTTTTACTATCAGGTGTCCTAAAATCGAAATTACGATAGACAATGCTAATATTATAAGCAATTGCCATCCCCATTTCAACTTCTTAAAAAAGAATTTTCCTATAAATGTCCCTACGACGATACTTATTGCTATAATGCTATCAGACAATCCTTCATTCATAAGTTTATTAAGTATAAGACCCGCGAAAACTATTCGCGGGTCTTGTTTAAATAAGCATTTTTAAATAATGCATTGGGCATTATCAATCATGCATTAAAATATATTAGTCGTTCTTGCGGAGCTTGATCTCTTCTTCAGTGAGTTCCGGGTCTTTGCCCCAGTCTTGCTTTGAGAGACGAACGTAGTTGTTGTAGCGCCAGCGTGCATTTTCCTCACAAGCCTTGAAGAGTTCGTCGGCTGCATCCGGACACATCTTCTTCACAGAAGCGAAGCGAACCTCACCGCCAAGGAAGTCCTGGAACTTGCTCCAATCCGGCTCTTTGCTATCGAGAGAGAACGGATTCTTGCCTTCCTCTTCCAGAGCAGGATTGTAGCGCCAAAGCTGCCAGTAGCCACATTCAACTGCAAGCTTCTCTTCTTTCTGGCTCTTGCCCATACCCGCCTTCAGACCATGGTTGATACATGGAGCATAAGCAATGATGAGAGATGGACCGTCATAAGCCTCAGCTTCACGGAGTGCCTGGAGTGTCTGAGCGTTGTTAGCACCCATAGCGATCTGTGCTACATAAACATAACCGTAAGTAGTAGCCATCAGGCCAAGGTCTTTCTTGCGGATACGCTTGCCTGCTGCAGCAAACTTAGCGATAGCACCGATAGGAGTAGACTTAGAGCTCTGACCGCCGGTGTTGGAATAAACCTCAGTGTCAAGAACAAGGATATTGACATTCTTGCCGGAAGCAATCACATGGTCGAGACCACCATAACCGATATCATAGGAAGCACCGTCACCACCAATGATCCACTGGCTACGCTTGGAAAGGAACTTCTGATTGTTGCAGATGATCTTGCAGAGATCGCAATCACACTTGCTGCAAGCCTCTACGAGAGCCTTGCCGGATTTACGTGATTCCTTAGCATCTTCACGAACTTCCATCCATTTTGCAGCTGCAGCCTTGATTTCATCGCTGCAGCAGTCGCAAGTCTGGATCTTCTTGCAAGTGTCTACAAGACGATCGCGCATCTTCTCATATGCGATATACATACCAAGACCGAATTCGCAGAAGTCTTCGAAGAGGGAGTTAGCCCATGCCGGACCCTGACCTTCAGCATTGGTGGTATAAGGAGTAGATGGAACTGAACCGGAGTAGATAGAAGAGCAACCGGTAGCGTTAGCTACGATCTCGTGGTCACCGAAGAGTTGAGTGATAGCCTTCACATACGGAGTCTCACCACATCCTGCGCAAGCGCCTGAGAACTCAAAGAGAGGCTTAGCATACTGGCTCATCTTCACATTCTGCATAATGTTGATGAGATCTGCCTTATTAGATACATGCTCCTCGCAGTATTCCCAGTTCTTAGCCTGACCTTCCTGAGTCTCGAAGTGCTTCATCTCAAGAGCCTTCACGCCCTTCTTGCCCGGGCAGACATCGGCACAGTTGCCGCAGCCGAGACAGTCAAGAACGTCAACCTGCTGTACGAAGTGGAGGCCTTCAAGACCCTTACCGATAGCTTTGAGGGTATGATCTTCACCAAACGGAGCATTTGCCAATTCTTCATCATTGAGAAGGAACGGACGGATAGCAGCGTGAGGACATACATAAGAACAGATATTACACTGGATACAGTTTTCCGGATTCCATTCAGGAACGAATGCTGCTACACCACGCTTCTCGTAGGCTGCAGTGCCCTGATGCCATGTGCCGTCTTCGATACCAACAAATGTGCTGACCGGAAGAAGGTCGCCATCCTGAGCATTAATAGGCTTAACTACATTAGTGATAAACTCAGGCTCGTTGACTTTGACAGGAGCATCTTCAGGAAGTTCAGCCCATGCCGGATCTACGTCGAGTTTCTTGTATTCCCCACCACGGTCAACAGCTGCATAGTTCATGTTGACAATGTTGTCACCCTTCTTGCCATAGCTCTTCTTGATAAACTTCTTCATCTGCTCTACTGCAAGGTCAACCGGGATCACCTCAGTGATACGGAAGAATGCAGACTGAAGGATGGTATTGGTACGGTTGCCAAGACCAATTTCCTGAGCAATCTTAGAAGCGTTGATATAATAGAGAGTAATATTGTGCTTAGCAAGATACTTCTTAACCTTATTTGGAAGGTTTTCAGCAAGCTCTTCGCCCTCCCAGATAGTGTTGAGAAGGAATGTGCCTCCATCCTGAAGACCACGTAGCACATCATACATGTGAAGGTAAGCCTGAACGTGGCAAGCCACGAAGTTAGGAGTATTCACGAGGTATGTGCTGCGGATAGGCTCGTCGCCAAAACGAAGGTGAGAGCAAGTGAAACCTCCAGACTTCTTAGAGTCATAGCTGAAGTATGCCTGGCAATACTTGTTGGTGTTTTCACCGATGATCTTTACAGAATTCTTGTTGGCACCTACTGTGCCATCTGCACCAAGACCGTAGAACTTAGCTTGGAACATTCCATGGCCACCTACATTGATTTCAGGAAGCTGAGGAAGTGAGAGCAAAGTAACGTCGTCGTTGATACCTACTGTGAAACGATCTTTCGGCTCCTCAGCCTCAAGATTTTCATATACTGCAAGAATCTGAGCCGGAGTAGTGTCCTTAGAAGAAAGGCCATAGCGTCCGCTGATGATCACAGGAGCGCCTTCTACGCCATAATATGCTTCTTTAACGTCGAGAGCGAGAGGCTCGCCATTTGCTCCCGGCTCTTTTGTGCGGTCGAGAACGCAGATACGCTTGCAAGAAGCAGGAACTGCTGCACGGAGATGCTTGACGCTGAAAGGACGATATAGGTGAACAGAAACGAGACCAACCTTCTTGCCCTGAGCACGGAGATAGTCGATCACTTCCTTAGCAGTTTCAGTGACAGAGCCCATTGCTACTACAACATTCTCTGCTTCCGGATCGCCGTAATAATCGAAGAGTGAATAATTGCGGCCGGTGATCTTGCTCACTTCCTTCATATACTCCTCTACGATTGCTGGAACTGCATCATAATATTTGTTGCAAGATTCACGGTGCTGGAAGAATACGTCAGGGTTTTCTGCCATACCACGTGCTACCGGAGCATCGGGAGTGAGGGCACGCTTGCGGAAATCAGCAAGAGCATCCTGATCGATAAGAGCTGCGAGAGCATCCTGATCAATAGCTTCAATCTTCTGAATCTCGTGAGATGTACGGAAACCGTCAAAGAAGTTTACGAAAGGAACACGGCTCTTAATAGTAGCAAGGTGAGCTACGCCAGAGAGATCCATCACTTCCTGAACGCTGCCTTCTGCGAGCATTGCAAAACCGGTCTGGCGAACTGCCATCACGTCTTGATGATCGCCAAAAATCGAAAGCGCGTGGCTTGCGATAGTACGAGCTGACACGTTGAAGACACAAGGAAGGAGCTCTCCGGCTATCTTATACATGTTAGGAATCATCAGGAGAAGACCCTGAGATGCTGTGTAGGTGGAAGTGAGGGCACCTGCCTGAAGAGAACCGTGAACGGCACCTGCTGCACCTGCCTCAGACTGCATTTCCTGCACATGAACTGTTTCGCCGAAGATGTTTTTTCTGCCTGCAGCACTCCAATCGTCTACATACTCCGCCATAGTTGAAGACGGGGTAATAGGATAGATAGCAGCTACTTCAGTAAACATATAGCTTACGTGAGCGGCTGCCTGGTTGCCATCACAGGTCAGAAACTGCTTTTGATTGCTCATAATCTGATCGTTTTGATAAAATTATTTAAAGGTTGTATGATTATCCTTAGGTAGTTCTGTATTAC
>CAMWLX010000107.1 GCA_947175225.1 uncultured Porphyromonadaceae bacterium | reverse complement strand
AAAACAGAGAGTATCGGGATTCGGTCAGAAGGTAAAGGCCCAGTTAAGACCGATGGTGTATTTACGGGTGATTGGTTCGGTGGAGAACCCCGGGCTGATATCAAGCGATAAGTCGGGACTTATGTCGAAGTGTGCCAGTTGTGCATCCACATATGCGTCGATAATGGCAATCAGGTAGACTCCGACCATACAGATGATGCAGAGGTCGCGATTCCTGCGAAAATAGTTTTTTCTATTCTGCAATACAGATTTGAGCCAGTTCTTATCAAGTGAGTCCTCATCAGTGTTAGGAGGGAAGAAATTCATGTATGACTTCTTGTTGGGGTCGCCGCTCATGAGGTCCATGTATCCGTTGGAGTAGTCTTGATACTGGGTGTTGTTCCAACTCATACCGTAGCCGAGCCCCATAAAACCTGCTACCACAATCGGAAGCTTCCAATATCGACGGTTGTAGATTTGGCCGAGACCCGGGAATAGAGCCGACATCCAGACGGCGCGTGTGGGGTCGGGGTTGAAAATTTTCTTTCCGTTAAACCCGTAAGGATAGTCGTCGGCCACAACTACAGTGTGGCCGTCTTCCTCTGTCATTTCTGCATCAAATGGGGTTTTGACAAGGATGTCGGCATCGACTACGGAGTCGTTGAGCAGAGGCTGCCCGTATGGATCGGGATCTTGTGCGTATGCGCTCCCGATTCCGCACAGCGCAGTCAGCACGGTGAGGATAGTCAGTCGTAGATATCTGACGGATATTTTCATTTCTTTATATTCTCAAAAGCACCGACGAGCTGCATGAGTTGCTCATCGTTGTCAAATTTTAGAGTAATGCTTCCTTTCCCGCTTGCGTTGCGTGAGAATTTGACGGGAGTTGGGAAATATTGCTGTAGGTCGCGTACGAAGAAGTCATAGTCATGGCTCTGAGGGGCGCTATTCTTCTTAGGCATCAAGTCGATGGGATTTCCTTCAGCTGCCTCGCGAGCGAGTTGCTCTACCATGCGCACACTCAGCCCTTCCTTCAGGATTTGCTTGAAAATCTTGAGCTGGAGCTTAGCGTCGTCGACAGATAGGAGAGCGCGAGCATGACCCATGTCGATAAGGCGGTCGCGCAGGGCAATTTGAATCTCGGCAGGAAGCTTAAGAAGGCGTAGATGGTTGGTGATGACGGAGCGAGACTTTCCGACACGTTCGCTGAGGCGCTCTTGGGTGAGGGCATATGTGTCGATGAGTTTCTTGAAAGCAAGAGCGATTTCGATTGCGTTCAGGTCTTCACGCTGTATATTCTCAATGAGAGCCATCTCGGTCACTTCAGAGTCTGAAGCAGTGCGGACATATGCCGGGACTGTCTGTAGTCCGGCCACTTGGGCAGCCCTCCAACGGCGTTCTCCGGCAATGATCTGGTATTTCCCATCGGGAGCATCGCGAAGAGATAGGGGCTGTATTATTCCGATTTCACGAATAGATGTAGCCAGCTCTTCGATTCCTTCATCGGAGAAGGAGCGTCGGGGCTGGTCGGGATTTGGGGAGATGAGGTCGATGTCAATTTCGGAAATGGCACTGCTGCCATCGGTTCTCACTTCAGAGATACCGATAAGAGAGTCGAGTCCGCGTCCGAGGGCACTACGTTTTATGGGAGGCATTTTAGTAGGAATCAGGAGTTTTGATGATTTTTCTTACGGTTGCGTGCATTCAATTCCTTGGCGAGCTGAATGTAGGCAATCGCGCCGCGGGAGTCAGGATCGTAAAGGATCACAGGGAGTCCGTGGCTTGGAGATTCTGAAAGTTTGATGTTGCGGGGGATAACGGTGCTGAATACCATATCGCCGAAGTGACCTTTGAGTTCCTCAAAGATTTGATTGGCCAATCGAAGTCGGGCATCATACATAGTCAGCAGAAACCCTTCGATCTCAAGAGTAGGTTTCAGTCGGCTTTTGATAATACGTATTGTATTAAGGAGCTGAGATATGCCTTCGAGGGCGAAGTATTCTGACTGGACCGGTATGATCACTGAGTCGGCTGCCGTGAGGGCATTGACGGTGATGATGCCGAGCGATGGGGAACAGTCGATGAGTATATAGTCGTAATTTTCTTTGACAGGAGCAAGGACCCGAAGGAGAGCTTTTTCGCGCTCACGACGGTTCATCAACTCCACTTCAGCACCGACGAGGTCGATGCGAGAGCAGATGACATCGAGCCCTTCAATGTCGGAATTTACAATGCTGTCGAGGATGGGATAATCGTCTACGATGCATTCGTAGATAGATGCCGGGGCTTGATTTCCGTCAAGTCCGAGACCGGATGTAGCGTTTGCCTGTGGATCGGCATCGACAAGCAGCACTTTTTTCCCATCTACGGCGAGGCAAGCGCCGAGGTTGAATGCGGTGGTTGTCTTCCCTACGCCCCCTTTCTGGTTTGCTATTGCAATAATCTTACCCATAGTTATAATATATAAGCTAAGGGGCCGGCCACAGAGCGGTCGGAGCCTTAGAAAATGCAAAATAAACAAAAATAACCGATATATCCCAATTTTCTTTGTGGTTTTTACAACCATTAACATTTGGAGTGATCAAAGATAACCATTCAGCGGACATCGAAATAAGGCTCATACAGTGGGCACACGGAGGGAAATATTATTTTGATGTATGAGGCATTAGGGGTGGAAGTTGATTTTTTAGGGATGGCACGGGGCGAATTGAATTGGATGTGCTACGAGAGCGAACATGGGAGTTACATATTTGAATGTTTTGTTGACATTCGTATATTAGTTGGAGATAGAGTTTTACTAATTTTGCAGCGTGAAAGCTGGCATGCCGCAGGCGTCAGATGTCAGACACACTTATGAGAAATTTTATCGAACCTAAAATAATTATGACCAGATTTTCAAAACTTATGGCCATTGCAACGGTGGCCCTATCAGCTTCAGAAGTCCTCGCTACAGACTATCTGGTATGCGATTTTGAGGATTGCGAAATTGGACAGACTTTCAAAGTCTGGAATAATTTTGGCGATGTCAACACTACTTCAGCAGTAGTGGAGGCCGATCCGAAGAATCCCAATAATAAAGTGCTTCATATCACGAACCGTGGATGGAATGACCATGTTGAATTTGAACTTCCGGCGGAGTTTGCAGGAACAAAATTTTCCGATAGGATAGAGTCCCTTTCATTGAAGATATGTCGTCATAAGAATGATCCTTGTGGAGAATGGAAGAATTTCCAGATATTCCTCGGTGATGATAAACTTTATGAGGAGAGTTGGCCTTCTTATGGTCCTGTGTCGACATGGAAGACCTGGAGCTATTCTCCGGCCGGCGTCACGGCAGGGAACATATCTCCTTATCTGCGCATAGGATTCAATTCAGATAATTCGGATTATTATATCGACGACATCAGACTCAAGGGTCCGGACTTCAACACTTATGAGGATGGCAAGTTGAATTTCAGCGACCCATCGAGTACATCCTCTAAATATACGGAGTATGACGAGGGAATATCAATACCTGCCGGGACAGAATTGAATGTCTATACTTCCCGATATACTTATTGGCTTTCTCCTATTAAAGGGGGAGGCATTCTCAACATACATTCCGGCGGCGAACGCTCCTATATAGGAAATAATTCCGGAAAGCTGCCTGACTGGAGTGGCTTCAACGGGGAGGTGCATATCTATCCTTGGCCTGAAGTGAATGAGGCTGTCAAGGCCGGATTTTATGGAAAGATTCTTTCGCATGGGGGTGTGAAATTTGATGCCGGCAATGTCAAGACATCAATCAAGGAGGGGCGGTATACGACGCTTCTTGCCGACAATAAGGTGGTGGTACATGCCGGAGCTACTATAGCCGGTGAGGACGGCAACAATGCACGAGCCCATCGCATTGGCTACTTAAAGATGGAGCCCGGCAGCCGGCTGATGGGTTATTATAAGGGGAATAAGCAGAAAGGAGTGTATTATCTCGTAGGATCGGATGGCACTGACTCTGAACTTGCAGGCACTATTGCCGCTGAAGGCACAGCGATGGTCGGTCTGGTGAAAGAGGGTGCCGGGACATATTCCATTACGGGCAATAATAACAGGATCACCGGTATAGTGACTATAGCGGAAGGGAAGGTGCTTATAAGCAATGATGCCAAAGCTGCTAAGGAGCAGAAGCTTCCGGGTGCTATCGGAATCGGGGAAAATATTGTCGGTGTGATGGTGTATGCTAAGGGATGTCTTGGTGGTTCGGGACATATATCCGCTATGGCAGACATTTACGGATATTTGGAACCCGGCGACAGCGATGGAAACATATTGGCAGTGGCTGACTATGTCAATGGCAGCGCATGCGATGTCAAATTGCATCCTACTTCCAGGCTTATTTTCAATATCAAGGATTCAGGCAATGCGTCTCGTCTGGATGTGTCGGGCGATGTCATTCTCAATCCACGCGATGAGGCTTATGAGATGTCAGGAGCGATGCCGATTCTTGAGATCAAGCTCAGTGACAATGCCAATCTCAAAGCAGGGGATAGCTTCACTCTGATTTCAGCAGCCGGGAAATCGACAGCAGATGTCGAAGGCTGGGAATTCCGTGTGCAATATCCGAAGGCTTATACTTGGGAAGTGAAGGAAGTGGCAACAAAAGATGGTTATGAAGTCGTGGCAACTGTAGTTTCGACTGAATATTCCGGACAGGGGGACACTATTCAAGAAGATGTCAAGGTGTTTGACGGCGACAGCAACAGTGACTATTTGATAGACTGGACGTCGGACTATAGCGACACAGCGTCGCTTCGCTACTATGCCTCTAAGGCAGGCAAATATATAGGAGTAGCCATTCCGTCGTGGAATATCAATCTCGGGAGTGCAAATGATCAAAAAGCAACTGCCATTTCAAGGGAGTTCAATATTGCTGTGGCAGAAAATGCTATGAAGATTGATGCTACCGAGCCGAGCAAAGGAAATTTCAATCTCACCTTGCCGCGCCAGCAGCTCGATTTCACTGAGAGAAACGGCATGGATATGCGAGGCCATACATTAGTCTGGCATCAGCAGGTGGCAGGATGGATTTCTTCTGATGGAAAGAAAAACGACAAAAAATGGACTAAAGAGCAGCTCATTGAGATCATGCAGGGTCATATCAACGGCGTTGCTGGAGGTCTTAAGGGTAGAATCCGCGAATGGGATGTCGTGAACGAATGTCTTGATGATGACCAGAGCATCGTCTGGAGCAATCCGGCGGGTTATAAACTCCGCCCATCAGTATGGAAAGATGTGATCGGCGAGGATTTTATTGAGATGGCTTTCCGCATGGCACATGAGGCAGATCCCGACGCCCTTCTGTATATAAACGACTACGGCGTGGAATTTATGGGGGATGCCAAGGCTGAGGCATATTTCAATCTTGTCAAGAAACTTGTGGAGAAAGGGACTCCGATCCATGGAGTAGGTCTTCAGTGCCATATCACTACGGGGCAGCTAAATATCCGCAAGCTTAAAGATAATATCAGGCGCTATAAGGATCTGGGTTTGGAATGCATCATCACAGAGCTTGACATAACCCAGGCCGACCCGAAGGCGGCAGATGCAGCAAAGCGTCAGGCAGAAGACTATTGTGCCCTCGTGTTGGGTGCTCTTTCAGAAGAAAACTGTCCTACTGTAATGATATGGGGGGTCTGCGATCCGGATTCTTGGAGAGAAAACAACCCATTGCTCTTTGACGGGAGCGTGAAGCCGAAGGAGGCGTATTATGCAGTGCATGCTGCTCTTCGCACTCTTGCCAACCGTACAGATGTAGAGCAGATGGAGGATGATGCAGTGGCAAGAGAAATAGTCAGTGTGGAATTCTACAATCTTCAGGGGTGCCGGGTAGGTGCTGATGCCAAGGGCATTCTGATCAAGGTCATCAAGTATGCCGACGGGTCGATGGAGAGCGAGAAGATTGTAAAGTGACGGGCTGCGAAGAATAGGGATGCATAATTGTCAGTCTCTGAAATACAGACGATAAAATATTTATAATACTATATATTTAATTTGAACATATACTTATGAGTTATAATGTAAGTGATATAAAAATTGATAGGTAAACTATAGATGTCTAATCCTATACCATGTTTAACACGAAGAGCCACGCTGAGAAAGCGTGGCTTGTTTTTTGCAAAGAAATTAGGTATGAAATGAAAAAAAGTGTTAACTTTGCAAAAATTAAATGTAAAAAGATAGATTTATGAGGAATTTTACTGTATTGGCGGTTTTTGCCGCTTTAAGTATTGCTGCAACGGCAGGGCGTCCGTCGGTGCTTAGTCCCCAGTATGTGCTTTTCAATATGGAGTCGGCAGCCAGAAGCATGGAGGTTTCGGATCGTGTGGACTTAGGGTGTGCGCGCATAGGAGTCAATCCGCGGGCAACTGCCAGGATGATGGCACCAAAGAAGCATATGGGTCCGCATAAAGTGGCGGCTGACCCGGAAAAGATTAAAGCCTCCCGGGTGCAGGCATATGGATGGAACGGAAATGGCTGGGTGGAGGATGTCTTGTATGATTATTCCTTTGACGCTTCCGGAAATATTACTGTGGAGTTGGCTCATGATGCGGAAGGAGACTGTTCCCGCACTGTAAGGGAATACAATGACCATGGAAAAGTGACCTCGGAGGAAACAAAGATTTCGTCTGACGGTGTCAATTACAAGAATCATCGGAAGTCTGAGATAGAATATGACCCTATTCTGACAAATGTGATCACCAGAAAGGATCAATGGGCATGGCTCAGTGGCAATTGGATGCCCGGCGACTGCTACAAGCGGATCATCGAACGCGATGAGAAAGGCAACATCACCGGCGTGGCGATAGCAGTCCTCTTCAATGGCGACTACGATCCGACACAGCGTCTGGTCATCACCTATGGAGCCGACGGAAAGGCAACCGAGATCTCCGAATCAATACTTAACTATGATTACGCCACAGGGGAGTATTTCTGGGAGCAGGGTCCGAAATACACTGACATTGTCTGGGATCGCACCGACGGCCAAATCTACGACATAGACGATATCTTCATAGGAGAAAACAGAATAAAATCGGGACTCTATGTGGACTCGGATGACTTACAGATGGAGATCAGTGTAGAATATGCCGACGACAGTGACGCCTATCTCGTGACCATGCTAATGGAAGAAGAGGGGATCTCGATGACCGCCACCACTCAGTATACCCCTCTTGAAAACGAGGGCTACATAGCTGAGATGAAGACTGAGACGATGGGATTCACTCTCATCAGTATCAAGCAGGAGATGCGATTCGACGATTGGGGTCTTATGACACTTCAGGAAGAGACCATAGACGCATATGGCAGTGGCAGCGGTTATGACACGGTGGTCGGGATTGTAGAGTATGATGCAGAAGGGAAACCAACAGTGTATACCGTCACGGAGGAGTATTCAGATGTAGGAGATGAGAAGGTCTCTACCGAACACGTAATCCGTGCGGAATATTCAGACTATGTGGATGTGACAGCTTCAGTGAAGGATTTGAATGTTTCGGGTGCCGCTGAAGAATACTATGACTTGAACGGTATTCGGGTGAATGAGCCGGCTTCCGGAAGGATCGTGGTCACTAAGTCAGGGAAGAAGATTCAATATTGAGATTAGTAATTAACCTTGTAGGGACGCACGGCTCGTGCGTCCTATTTTTTCTGATACAAACAAGTTTACACATAATAATAAAAGGACGCACGAGCCGTGCGTCCCTACAAGGTCAATCGTTTATAGTTTATAGTTAATAGTTAGTAATCAGACAAGGTGGGCGATCAGGGATTCTCGGTCGCCGGGGAGAAGGTCGATTACGGGGATTTCGATCATGGTATATGCTCCGGGGGCAAGACGCATTGCTGCACGTGCTACTCCTACGAGGAGCTGGGCGGTCAGGGCAGGGTTGTTGATCGACATGTTGAACTCAAAACGTTGGTTTTGGGTTTTGCCGGATACACCTTTGCGCACCATATGCACACCGTGTCCCATATCCTTGACTGCATCGACGCTTTCCACTGCCATCACGTGAGTTTCATCGGAAGCGAAGTAAGGGTCTTCTTTCACGGCTTTAGCCACGTCTTCGAGTTTAGCTCCTTCTTCGAGTTCTACGTATACCATGCGGCGGTGCATGCCGTCGCCTTTAGGCATTGTCATTGAGAGAGCGTTCTTCACTCCGGGCTTTGATTTTACGCAAACAGTATGACCCATGCTCATGCCGGGACCAAAATTGGTGTGGGTAAGTCCTTTTGGAGCCGCAGCTTCCATAAGCGTGCGGACTATTGAGTCGCTACCCGGATCCCATCCGGCAGAAATCACAGAAACTTTACCTGCTTTTTTGGCAGCGGCATCAAGTGAGCGGCGAAGATCGAGGATTGAAGTGTGGATGTCGAAACTGTCGACTGTGTTGATACCCATGGCGAGATACTGAAGGGCATATTTTTCTACTTCGCGGGTAGGAGTGCAAAGTATTGCAACGTCGACAGGACCAAGTTCCTTGATGTCTGTCACTACCTTGTAGGGTTTCAGTTCAGCAGGGATGTCAGTTACGTTACGGCGTACAATGCCGGCGATTTCGAAATCGGGAGCAGCCTCGAGGGCTTCCACTGTGAAGTGGCCAATGTTGCCGTAGCCAACTACGGCGGCGCGGATTTTTGTCATATTCTTATTTATTTAAGTTTTACTGCGTTTGACCTGAGGTTTTCAAGGGATTATTAGTTGAAGAAATAGCAGAAGCCGATTTGGTCAGAAACAGAAAGGTATAAATCGGAAATATCAGTATTAAGGTTCTTATGTGATTTGATGCCCATCGTCGCACTCCAATTAATACCAAAATTATCTTTTATTCTAAATAATAAACCACAATCAAGTGCAAAGGAACATTTATTAAATATATTGGTTGGATATTTTGAAAAGTCGGTGTATTGTAATCCTGCTCCAAGACAGAAATGAAGTGGACATTTAAGCCTAACCATACCACCGAGTATCAAGCCGGTTTCAGACCGAGAATTGTCTGGATAATAAGATTTTTGTGGGTCTTTTACCTTGGTTTCCGGATTGAAGAAAGCTTTCATATACCATCCGACGGTTTTCACGCGGCCTCCCATAATACTGAAAGAAGAAGAATAAAAATGGTCATTACAACTACGAGTGTCCCAATAATCATCATTATCTTCACGATGAATGAATGAATAACCAAAACCGATATTTGCGCCCACAAACCATTGGTAATGCTCAGGAGCCTGTTTCCAGCTACGACCGATTTGGATTGTCATGTCGGGCTGGATTTTCTTTTTAGTTTCTTTTAGTTTTGGATAAGTGACGCGGACTTTCTTTGCTCCGTGGTCATATTTGATGATAAATCTGCCGTCGAGGTCGGTGTAGTAAGAATATGGTTGACCGATTATCTCTACTTTTGCTCCCGGAAGGGGAGTCTTGTTCTTGTCAATTACAATGCCGGAGACAGTGTCTTTTTTCTGGATTATGTCGGCAAAAGAGTGGTTGCCGAAGCAAGTAAGAATAAGCA
>CAMWLX010000106.1 GCA_947175225.1 uncultured Porphyromonadaceae bacterium | reverse complement strand
CCAGAATTATCGTCGGGCTATATAGGCATCATGACCTTATTTTAGTGACATTAATATAAATATCTAAATTATCTAATATCTGAATTGCATAATACTCAAATGCTCAAAAGTAAAAGCTATTTCAATCTCGATTCAATTATCAGGGCTTTCAAGAAAGGAAACCTCCAATGGCTCAAATCCATCATCGCCTCCCTCGCCATAGCCTTACTGGCACTCTACCTGATAAGCAGCATAACCAACTGAACAGAACAATCTACGTCCCCACATAATAATACCCAAACAAAGACAAAACCCCGACATCTGGTCTTTGAGTATCAATCCTCACACAAAAACATCCACCCCCCTTTAGTCAGCACTCTGCACACAAAATTTCCGACTGATTTATAGCTGTAATCTCCGAAAAATTTACTAATTTTGCAACTAAGTAACGCTTATCTGAAAATGACCTCATCGACCTTTGGTCGCTTTGCCTCGGCAAAGAATCAGTAAACAAAAAAGACTTAAGGCGAGAGCCGAAAACCTTTGAGAACATCCTTGTAGTCGTTACAGGCGTTCTTTGCAGTTGCAAAGCGAGCATAGCTCGATAAGGTCGGCCTTCAGATGTTACACGGGTGTTCTTTTTTTATGTAGTCATTCATATATGAGCTTTAATGGTATGACTTTTATTCTTTAAAGACAATTTTAGACATATTAAATAGTTATGGCTAAATTCTCATGCGGCGACTCGGTTCTTAATATAGTGACACAACAAAAAGGTGTCGTGTGTGAGGTCTGTCCTCCTGCCCGTGGACGTCAGTTGTATCGTGTAAGATATAATGAATCGCTCGAAACCTGTCTGGAACAGAATCTTGACGGGTTCTTTGAAATTGAAAACCCTTTTGAACGTGTGCACAAGGGAATTTTTGGCAATCGTGACCAGTTTGTACTTGTCAACACGACATACAAAATCAATAATTCCAATAATAATACGATCTCTTCACTTAAAGCCTCTAAGACCTTATTTAAAGCATATCAGTTCAAGCCTCTGCTGAAATTTCTCAATTCTCATACTCGCCGTATCCTCATCGCTGATGAAGTAGGCCTCGGTAAGACTATTGAAGCTGGTCATATACTTCTCGAACTGAAAGCCAGAGAGGAATTTAAGACCGCCTTGATTGTTTGTCCTAATTCTCTTAAAATCAAGTGGCAGACCGAGCTGCAAGAAAAGTTTGGACTTTCATTCAAGATATACGAATCTCTGATTGATGCAGTTGAAGACCTGAAAGCACATCCGCAAAATGCCAGAGGAATTCTGAACTATGAGAAAATCCGGGCGAAAAGAAAGGATGACAGCAAGAGTAACGACGATACGGGACCAACTAATGCCTTGATAGAGTTTCTGCAATCCGGTCAACGCAAATATTCTGTTGTGTTGTGCGATGAGGCACATAAGATGCGTAATAACGATACACAGACATACAGAGGCATGACACGCATGCTTGACTATGCGGATTCCGTAGTGTTTCTTACCGCTACTCCTATTATGCTCGGTGAAAACGACTTGTATAACCTACTGCATCTTCTTGAGCCTTATGACTTTGATAATCAAGAAGTATTTCGTAACCTCATAAGTGCTAACAGACCGTTTGTAAAAGCAATCTCCATGCTTAATGCAAATGAGCCATTGTCTGCTATTAAGGAATTGTTGACCACCAGCGAAATCAAAGAGACCCATGAGATTGGAGAGTTGACATATTCTACAGATTCAGCAGTAAAAGAGTTGTACTCCGGTATTCCATTGTATGAAAAAATCTTAGAGATGCTTGACATGGAAGACTCACTTGCATTAAGAGCTCAGTTGCAGAACGATATATCCGCTATGAGTTCAATAAACAACGTGTTTTCAAGGACTCGTAAGCGAGAGGTATCAACTGATGAAAGACAGCAGACGGAACGCAAGGCCCACAAGATAAACATTTGTCTTTCGGCGAGTGAACGGGAGATTTACGATGAAGTAATCGACAATTATCTGGAAAGTAAAGGTGGAGTGGAATACGACATATATGGAGAAGAAATAATTCCTAAAGGTTCGATTCTCGGACTTATACAGAAGAAGCGAATGGTAGCAAGCAGTATCAATGGCTATCGGTTGTTCACCGAGAATGACTGCGATGTTGAAGCCTTCTCTAACGATGTGTCCTCTCAAAATAATCTTCCTGATGCAAAAATAGATAACCTTGTCGAAATTTTCGATGGAGTTAAGGCAGCCGGAGCATCGAAGGTGATAGTTTTCTCTATCTTTAAGTTCACTGTAAGATACCTTGCAATTAGACTCCAGAAAATGGGCTACAAGGTATTTGCTATTCATGGCGACATAAAGGAACGAGAGAAGATAATTCAGGAGTTCAAGGCTTCCCGCGATTTCTGTGTACTTCTTTCCACTGAAGTTGGTTCGGAGGGCCTTGATATGCAGTTCTGTTCTCATCTGGTCAACTATGACCTCCCGTGGAATCCGATGGTTGTAGAACAGCGTATCGGTCGTATTGATCGTTTCGGACAAAAGGCTGCACAAGTGCACATCTATAATCTTGTGGTACGGGATTCAATACAGGAATTGATATACGACCGACTTCTTGAACGCATAGGAGTGTTTCAAGGGGTTATCGGCGATCTGGAGATGATTCTTGAAGAAATGACCGAGTCGTTTCTTAAACTTGAGAATGACCTTTATGGCATGAACCTGTCAAAAGCTGCTCAAGAGAAGAAAATTAGAGACATCGAAAAAGCTATAGAAAATCAGAAAATACAATTAGACCAAGTTGAGGAAGGCATGACTAATGCACTCTCCAATGATATCTATTTCCAGAATGAGATTAGCAAAATCCGAGATCAAAAGCTATATGTTACGGAGGAGGAATTGAAAAACTATGTCAGGATGCTCGTTGCCGAAAAACTTAAAACCTGTGTGTTTGAGCGAGTAAATTCCCATGAATATTCTTTCGGCGTTCCGAAAAGCACTCCTAATGTCCTGACTAATTTTATATCTGCGAATCAACCGCTTAGTTCGGATTTTGAAGATTTGTTCAGAGCATATCGGCAGGACATTCTTGAAGATTTCCGAGAAACTGGGAAGAGAGTTCTTACCTTTGAACAGGAATATGCTTTTGATAACAAGTATACTGACTATGTAAACATATACAATCCGATAATAATAGCGGCATCGGTTCATTTCAAAGAGGCGATAATTGATATTGGAAAAACTTTTCAATTAGGCTATCGTATTCCTGAGGGAACAGAAATACAAAAAGGAGTTTATTACCTGGCCGTATATTCTGTATCAACCAAAAGGAAGATTATGGGTAAGGAGGTATCATCAGATATTCTCGTGCCTGTCTTATATAATGTTGACAAGGATATGACAATAACTGATGAAGTTATCAATATGAAAATATTTGGAGACATTCAAGACAATGCCAAATTTCTAGAAACGAGTGATATTTCTGACAACTTGTCTGCGGATGCTTGTGCCAATATGGAAAGTGATTTTACCGCCTTTATCTCCGACTATGTAATCGCAAAGAAGGCTGAGATTGCCATTAAAGATGACTCTCAGCGAGAACTGCGCCTCCGTCAGCTCAAAGAATATTATGACGCACGTATAAAGAAAGAGGAACGAAACATACGTGATGAAGAACAGAACATCGAGTGGCTTAGCGATGAAAAAGAGGTTGCCCGAGCCAAAAACAGACTTCAACTGGCGAATAACCGTCTTAAAATGCTACTCATGTCTAAAGATGCGGCATTTGAGAAGGTAAACTCATCACAACCACCGATAATAACATACACTCTCGTGTCGTTATCTAAAGTAGTAATGAATTGATAACATGGCTATAACAGTAGGGCTTGATTTTGGTACACATCAGACCAAAATCTGCATTGAAAACTCGGATTCTCCATTACATAAAACCTATGAGTTTTATGAATGGGAAGAGGGAGTTTATGCCTTTCCTTCAATTATTCAAATCAATAAAGACCATACTTTACGATATGGCAACATTGACTTAGATACGTGCCTTGTTGCACGTAAGAAAAAAGTTATTGCTGATCCCGGAGAATTGATTCTACCACCAAAACCAATAGAACCGAATATTCCAATTGTGGAAGAACTGGAGCTGCCTTCATCACCAATCCATACATTCGTAACAGAAGGAGGGATATCAATGTCTATACCATATAAAGATTTATATGGTATAGGCCGACATCTTCTATCTAAAGGAGAAGTTGACCCTATAAAGCAATGGAAACGCAAATGTAGAAAATTGGAGGCAAAGTATCAAAAAGATAAAAAGAACTGGATTTTGATAGGTAAAAAATATGGATATCCTTGTCCGAAAGAGCCAAATTATCCTACCAAGCCAGACATAATAGTAATAAAAAAAACTACATATGATTCTATTGACTCAAATCTGATAGCAACAGAGAGTCAGAAAAAAGAATATTCTAAATGGATTAATCAATGTCAATCATTGACTCAGCGGTATAATCAGGCTATTGCATATCGAAATCAAGTTCTCGCTCAGTATGAAAATGATATGATAAACTGGGAAAATGAATGTGAACGGTTGAGGAGAAACTATACATCCAGAAAGAATTTATATGATGAATCACTTATAGAATATCCTATGATCTACAGGTATTTCAAACAGGCTACATTTTCTGCATATGTTTGGGACTACGAGATCAAAGCACAGGATTTAACTGTATTGTATCTTGCCAATATTTTCTTCAGGCTTGAGGAAAGGTTCGGCACTGATTTCTCCATTCAGATGGGAATACCTGCAAGTAAAGCAACATTTAGTCGGTTAAAGCCTTTTGCCTCTGGATATTTAATCCAGGCGATAAGATTAGTTGAAGATGTTTTTCAGAATAATTATGAGAGATTCCTTACTACTCCATTTGAGGAATTGCTTTCATTGATTCCAAAGTATGAGTATTCTGAAGATTTGAAAATACAGTATGGTTTGATTATTTTACCTGAAGCCTATGCCGCCTTACGGTCATTAACTGCCAATTCGCGTATTCCGAGAGGTATGAGTATTATACTTGATGTAGGTGGAGGTACAACAGATATTTCATTCTTTGTTATCGAAGACAATGGTGAACCTCATATATATCATTTTGAGTCTATTACAAAGGGCTTGAATTTCTTTCTTGAGTATGAAGATAGGCATGGTTTTAAGTCCATAGATTTTAGTGAAAAGAAAGAACTGGAGGATATTTCAAGAGAAGTTTTTAATAGGGCATTTCGAGAATTCAAGGGAAGCATTGATGCTGTCATAAAAAGCCTTATTGATTTTCTTCATAAAGATACTATTTCACGAGGATTCATGAAATCTGCATTCAGAGAGGCAGTTCAAAATCGTCCGGTCATATACACTGGAGGTGGGTGTTACGATAATCGTATGAGAGTACCAATATACGATTTTTCAGACGTAAAATATATTGATAAAAGAATTCTTGGTATTCCTAATGTGGTTAATGAAAGTAGAGTCACTATACCTTATTCACTTATGGCTACGGCTTTTGGACTCTCCATTCAAAGACTCGATGATGAAATTGAGGTTTCTAAAAAAGAGGACTTATTTGCGAAATATTCGAATGTGAACGAGAAGTATTCTCGATGGGATGCTCATAGAGAACATGGAATGTATGAAGACTGACAAAAAAGTAAGCCTCCATATTTTTGTAACCAATATTTATAATCGAACTTGTGCAGTTTTTGCTTAAGTTCAAACTGAGGAAAAGTAGCAATGAATGCTAAACATATAGGAACACTATTGACATGGATACAAACAATGACATATATCGCAGGATTCATTTCGCTGTAATGGCGATTGAGAGCGGTGCGCGTAAATTGGGTATCTCCGGCAAGGAGATGCACGACCGATTGAGCAAACAAGGCTTAATCCAAAACAGACTTATAAAAAGATATGAGGAACTTCATACGCAAAGTCTCGATTGGGTTGCCGACGACATTAGCGAGACACTTCTAAACTGGGAGGCCGGATTATAATAGGAAGGAACTTCCATAATAATGATTCAACGATGAGGATATAATGGATAAAAAGACTCTTGAATTTGTGACATACTGTATAAGTATGCTGGCACTGCATTTAAAGCTGTGCCAACTAGCAATATACGACCGCTTGAAGCGATCGAGCATTCTTTACTTCTATATAGTGCTGTCGTATGATGTGCTCCATAGGTTCAGTTCTCGCTATATGATGGAAGACCTCACTGATTTTATGAGGGAGAAAGGAGTACTACCACAATGAAACTGTATCATTATACCACAATTGATTCCCTAGCGCATATTCTAAATAGCAGATCTATCAAATTTAATCGATTAGATCAATTAGATGATCTGACAGAATCAGAAGAGTTTAGTGATTTCAACCCTCTTAGATTTACTTTTTCTAGTAGTTTTACTGGAGATAAAAGAGAAAATATTGCTCTTTGGAAAATGTATGCTAATATGGAAACGGGTGTGAGATTAGAATTTGATTCTACTAATATGTTTAACCCTCAGCAGACTTGCCTTCCCACTCACTCTCTCATTGGCAATTTTGTTCCAAAATCAATTCGGACTGCACTCAAAGCTTCTGATATTGTTAATAAAGATTTTATTTTGATATTTTGGGGTCCGCAGGACAACAAAGAACTTGGTGATGGTATATATCTAAGAACAATTAATTATATAGACCATATTAAAGATGTGTATCAATCACTGCTACACATCAATCCGGATACGAAATCAATCTCATACAATGCATGGGATTTTGGATTTTATAAATCAAAATATTGGGAATTTCAGAAGGAAATAAGATTACTAATCTATACCATACCTAATTGTTCTTGTGAAGAAGATTTTAAAAGACTTATTTCTAATAATAGGCAATTAGCAACAACCTCTATTTTTGTCCCATTATCAGACACAGCCCTTGATAATTTACAGATAATACTTTCTCCAAAGATTACAGATGCGTCTCGTTTAATTGTTAGAGCATTAACATCTCATCTTTCAAAGGTATCAATTAAAGATAGTGCACTTAATCGAATTATCAGATAACATTATGACGCATTTATTCCTGTAAAACTGAGCCATAAGAAATATTAAGAGAGTGATAATGACTATAGATTATGGATAGTGGACATATAATACAATCTCAGATACATAAAGGCAAGACAACGATTGACGTTCGACTTACCAATGACTTTGTGTGGCTTACTGCTGACAAAATGGCGTTGCTGTTTCAGCGTGACCGATTAACCATAAATCATCATTAAAAAAAGAGGACAACTGGAGAAGAGATCAGCTAACAATAATTCATATACGAAATCAATACATATATTTTCTATAAACGTGGAGAAACCAAAGTTAACGATAGAGAAGCTAAAATTAATGCGCGAAAGTGAAGACCATGTTGAATTCAAGCGTTGTCAGCAGGGTAACCTTTCGTTTAATGGTGCTGACAAACAAAAACCTTCGGATCGTCGTAAATGTATCTTAGGTTACGTTGTCGCCTTATCTAATGCCGGTGGGGGATATCTTGTAATGGGCATGGAGGATAAGCTGCCTCATAATGTCGTAGGTACTCGTCAAAGTGAGAAGGCTATAGGTCAATTAGAGAATGATATATACAAAGCACTTCAAATTCCCGTGGATGCATACGAACTCTATGATGAGAAGAACCGCCGAGTCGTAGTGATAGATATTCCGCGTCATCCTGTTGGGAAAGCGCTTAAGTTTGAGGATGTAGCACTTTGGCGATCTGGAGAAGAGTTAGTTCCAATGCCAGACAAAGTTCTTTTTTCTATCCTGCAGGAAACTGATCCCGATTATTCACAGGCAATATGTCAAGATGTAACGATCAATGATCTTGACCCACATGCTATTGCAATACTAAAAGAAAAGTTTGCCAGGAAACAAAATAATCCTACCTTTACATCTCTTTCTGATTATCAGGCCTTAAATGATCTTAAGCTCATGGTGGGCAAAAAGGTTACAAATGCGGCCGTTCTTTTGGTAGGGAAAAAGGAACTAATTGAAAATCGGTTTCCTCAGGCTAAAGTGCAACTTGAATTTAGAAACACAGAAGGGCAAGAACGTTTCGATAAGAGATTATCATTTCTCTCTCCATTTTACATCCTTATAGATCAACTTTGGAAAGCTATTAACGACCGTAACGGAAGTGTGCCTGTACAGGAAGGCGCTTACATGTTTGATATTCCATTCTTCAATGAAGAGGTAATCCGCGAGGTCATTAATAATGCGTTTGCGCATCGCGATTATCGTCTTCAGAGTGAGATTGTTATTAAACAGTTCCCAACCAAACTAATTGTTACGAGTCCTGGAGGCTTCCCACTTGGTGTGACTATTGACAATATTCTTACGGTATCGAGTACGCCACGTAATCGACTTCTAGCCGATGTGCTTGCCCTTACCGGAATTGTCGAACGTTCCGGGCAAGGAATGGATGTGATTTTTAGATTGACTTTATCAGAAGGGAAACAGATGCCGGATTACAATAAAACTGATGATTATCAAGTTGTCGCGGTGCTTTCTGCGAGAGTTAAAGATCCGGGATTCGCGCTTTTTATAAATAGCATACAGCAAGAATTGCCTGAAAATCAAAAACTGTCAGTATTCGATGTACTGACCTTTTGTGATATAAAAGATGGACAACAGCCCAAAGATAAAGACCTTGCAAGAAAACTTTTTTCTATGGGATATTTAGAAAAAAGAGGAAAAACCTCGGCAATACGATATATACTTCCACGAAAGTATTATGAGTTGACTAATAATCTTGCCGAATACTCCGGACTTACAGATTGGGATGATCAACAAGTTCTAGCGGTGCTATTGCCTTTTCTAACCAAATATGGCAAAGCAAAAAAGTCTGATATTTCAGGCATTATAGGTTCACATATATCTGACACTCAACTTCGCAGAACAATAGAACGCCTTACTCAGCCGGGAGGTCCACTTATCAAGACCGGTAAGACTACTAATACGGTTTATTCTATTTCTCCTGAATTTAAAGGTCAAATGAATCTCTTGCAACAAGCTACAAGAATCGGTCTTAGCCATATTCTTAAAGAACAAGAAGATAAAGGGACTGTTAAAGAAGATACAAGTGACGGAATAAGTGACGGAATAAAGTAACAAACAAACAAACAAACAGAGTTCTCTAACTTCATAATGCGCTGATTTATTTGATCATAAAGTGACGAAACAAGTGACGGAACAAGTAGAGCTGTTTCAACGTATCTCCAACCAATGTGCATAATATAAATACCGTATATGAGCAAAAAGTCAATACGATTTTTCAATGATCGCGAGGTAAGAGCTGTCTGGGATGACGAAAACAACTGTTGGTGGTTCTCGGCGACTGACGTGGTGCGTGCCATCAATGATGAACCTGACTATACGAAAGCCGGTAACTATTGGCGTTGGCTCAAGCGAAAGTTGGCACAAG
>CAMWLX010000105.1 GCA_947175225.1 uncultured Porphyromonadaceae bacterium | reverse complement strand
CTTCATTAAGCGTTATCGGGAATATTTATTTTTTAATATTAACTAAAAACAACAACGAGTATGAAAAAACTCCTACGTTTCGCAGCTTGCGGCTTCGCTTTGGTCGCAGCCGCAACTTTCACCGGGTGTTCTAATGAGGATGCCTTAGTCGATAACTTCGACGCAGCAGACGGCAAGCCGTTGACCCGCTCTGCATCAAGTCAGGTCGTAATTGATTTCGAGGATCTGGTGCCCTTTGAAGATGTTGATGTCTTGGCTGGCCCAACATCCTATGGACGCAATTATTATTCAGATTACAGTGGTACCCAAATCACGGGTATAATGGATTTGGATGGTTATTTTATGTCCATGGTAAATAAAGGTGTTTGGCCTGCAGGAACAGCTGAAAGAACTTCTTTTGAGTTTGGTGGGATTGCAGTTTCGGATTGGGCAATGATTTCAAATCCTTCTTCGAACCCCAATCCAGACAAGCCGTTCAAAACTGATTGGTGGTATTCTGAGTATAACCAAATGAGCGTGTATAACACAGCCCGTACTGCTACCGGCAATCGTGGTGGCGCAGGTGCTAATGGCTCAAACAATTTCGGTGTGGTATTTGGATATGATGATTCTTATGGATACATCAAAGAGGCTTCATTTACAAACATATATGGTTCAATGACTCTTAAATCCCTTAAGATTTGTAATACTGCTTATACTTATGGAGTTATCCAAAATGGTAATAAGTGGTACGAAAATGGTGTTGAAAGCGGTACTGCAGTATCATTAGTAGAAACAAAGGGATATTTAAACCTCATTATCAAATGTTATGATGATTCTGGTAATCTTGTAAAACGTATCGAGACTCCTCTTGCAGACTATCGAAATGGTAAAAATCTATGTTTGACTACTTGGACTACAATTCCTGTTAATGCAGCCAATGTAGCTAAAGTTCAGTTCGGTTTTTGGGGATCTGACGTGGGCAAAGATGGGCTGAATACTCCAGCTTATGTTGCTATCGATGATATTATTTGGGAGTAATCTCAATTTAAAATGGTTCGACAGTTAGCAATACCTTTATTCATCATCCTTGTTGCACTATCTTCATGCAACAAGGATGATGAATTGGTAATACAAGGTGCGCCTCAAATAGAATTGGATTCCGAAACCGGGATATACACAGTAAAAACTGGTAGGACTGTCATAGTTGCACCCTCATATAAAAATATGGAGGGAGCCATATTCTCATGGACAGTCAATGGAAAACTTTATTCTACCTTACAAAACCTTGAATTTTCATCAGAGGAACCAGGTGATTATTTCATCGTCTTACGTGTTGATACGGATTTTGGCTCTGCAAAAGAGGAAATAAAGATTGAAGTTGTTGATAGAACACCGCCAATTATTTCCTTCTTATTACCTCCGCAGGGTCTTAAAGTCAAGCAGAATACAGATTATGTCCTGACTCCTGACATTCAACATTCAGATTTGCCGGATTTTTCCATTAAATGGGAGATTGACGGGAAAGAAGTATCCACAGAGACCTCCTACACGTTTAATGGCAAAGAATTAGGCGAACAAAAAATAAAAATTACAGCTTCTAATGAGGATGGGATGACTTCATACGATTTAACAATCAATGTAATTGACAAAGATCCGTATGTGGTGAGCTATCTTTTACCGTACTATGCTGCGAAAGAAAATATACGATACACTTCCCCCGGTTATTCCGTATATTTGCGACCTCATTTGGAATATTTCAATAATCCTCAGTTCGTTTGGAGTGTCGATGGCAACGTCATAGAAGGAGAAAACAAACAGACTTTTGCCTTCACCCCGACCCAGCCCGGAGAATACGATGTAACGGTAAGCGTTACAGAAGGAGAATTTGAAACTAAAGCAATAACTCGGAATATATCTAAAGAAGCTACGACTGTCTCAACAACTGTCAAGGTGATATGTGTATCAGGAACACCCAAAGAAAAATTACGCCCTTATGATTCTTCTTGTTCTCATAGAAGTAATAAAGTTTACGAATTTACTCCTGCACCCGGGCAGTTCGTAAATGAAAAAAGAGCTAAATACTCTGGGAACGAAAAAACTATGGACTTGGCATGTGCGTATGCAGAAGGTCGATTGGCAGCGCAGGAGTACGTTTCCTTAGGTGCTTGGGGTGGGTTTATAATTGTAGGATTTGATCATAGCATAAAGAATCAAAAAGGAAACGATTATGACTTTGCGGTTCAAGGTAATGCCTTTGCCACTTCTAATGAACCCGGTATTGTCTGGGTGATGCAGGATACAAACGGTAACGGGCTTCCGGATGATGAGTGGTATGAATTGCGTGGCTCAGAGACGGGTAAGTCCACAACAATTCAGGATTATGAGATTACGTATTTCCGTCCCGGAGGGAGCTACTCCAATAATCCATGGATAGATTGCTTCGGTAAACAGGGAATTATTCCAAGAAATATGTATCATGATCAGGAGTATTATTACCCTATATGGAAACCGGAATCATATACGGTAAGAGGAACGTTATTACCTAGTACAATGCACCCACAAGGACACGCTCCTTACCAATGGGGGTATGTGGATAATTGTGGAGAGGACAACCTTGCAGGAGATTCTTATGATGGAAGTGGACAGATGAATGGGTTTAAGATTTCAAATGCAATGTATCCTGACGGAACTCCTATAATGTTGGACTATATAGATTTTGTTAAGGTTCAGTGTGCTATTCAGGAAGATCACCCATCATTTGGAGAAGTCTCAACAGAGGTTTTCTCAATAGAAGATAGAAATTCAATCAGAAACAAATAATAATACAATTTCATAGCAAATGAAAAAAGTTTGGTCGCTAATTCTCGTTACATTCTCACTTTTCATAGTGGGATGTTCCGATGATGACAAAATGCCGGCAGATGCTGATGATAACTTCATCACAGCCTTGACCTTGACAAAAGAGGGCAAATCGTATGATGCCGTCATTGAAGGTAATGACATTGTAATGACAGTGCCATATACTGTAGATCTCAATGGTGCTACCGCATCCATGGTCTATACTCCGTCTGCGAAAATTCTTCCTAACCCCCAGACTGTCACTGACTGGGATAGCGAAATGATTTTCCGCGTCACCTCCTTCAATGGGAAAGTAAATGAATATACTTATAAAGTAATCAAGTCTGAAATAGAATCGGATGGCGATGTTATCTTGAAATCTCAGGCTGACGTAGATGCGTTTGCCGAGACAAAAGTAACCGTAATCAAGGGCAACCTTATAATCGGTGACAATGCCGAGAATGCGGCTGCAATCAACAATCTTGAAGCGTTGTCAGGTATTAAGGAAATAACCGGTTCGTTACAGATCCTTAACAATTACAAAGGGGAAGCTCTTGATGGACTGGCTTTTACCAAAGTCGGGGGTATTCAGTTCGGTACAAAAGAAACAACATCAGCATGCGCTGACACTTACCGTTTCCGCCTTGAACAGCTTCAGGAAATTACAGGAAATCTGGAGCTGAACAACAATGCGGTTCAGTTTATTGAGTTTGACAATCTCACGAAAGTTGAGGGTAACATCTATATCAAAGATGATGCTCTTACAACACTCTATTTCCCGAAACTTACAGAAGTCGGAGGAGACCTTGACCTGAGCGATAACTCAGTTGTCAATCGTGAGTATGGCACGAGTGATATCAAAGAAACACCATTAACTCAATTGGAATTTCCGGCACTGGAAAGTGTCTCTGGCAAATTCTCAGTAAAGATGCCATCAGATAATTTCCAGTCCTTAAAATTACCGAAATTGCAGACTGCAGGTGAAATTGACATTTTTGTTGGCTGGCAATTCAAAACATTGGAGATTCCTGAGATTTCAGAAGTAAACGGTGATTTACTATTATCTGCACGCGCTGAAACCACAGGATATGGTTGGAATTGGAATCAAACATTAGAGAAAATAGTCGGTCTAAATAATCTTAAACAAGTTAAGGGCACGGTGACAATCTCTGATTTTAGTGCGATGCCTGAATTTCCGAATCTTTCATCTCTTTCTCTGGTAGGTGGAATTTACATAGCGAACTTAGCGGGGCTGGGAGTAAGTGGAAAAGGGTCAATTGACTTAAGCAATGCATCTTTTCAATCATTCAATGATGTTGATCCGTTTATACACATTGAGGGTATGGCTTTCGACAAATTAAAGACGAAAGATGATTTATCCAATGTGAAAATAGATATGCCTATAACATGTTATGATGACCGAAATAGACCAGAAGTCAATTTTAAAAAAGCAGGTGCTTTCACTTGTGTTTTTGGTTTTACCAATGTTGCAACTAATAGTAAAAATTTACCGATTACTTTGGAAGAAATCTTAGGTGATGTATATATAATGGTGCAGAGTTGCACTAATAAATCAATTGACCTTTCCAATATAAGATCGGTTGAGGGAAATTTTTTCTTTAATTCTTCTTTGGCAAAATCAGTTGATTTCTCCTCTTTGGAAAAAGTCGGAGGTTATTTTTGTTTACAGTCAATAGGTGGTAAAGGTTTAAACCTTGACAAGTTGCAATCTGTAAATATGTCTCGTGCAAACAATAGTCGCGCTATTGAGTCAGAAGATAGGAGAAAAGGACTATTTATACAATCTCTGTCTGAAATCAGTCTTCCGGAATTGGAATCCGTAGGGGGGCTATGCGGCTTTCAGAATTACACCGGGCTAAGTTGTCCCAAACTTAAATCGGTTTCAGAAAAGTTACATCTAAATGCCGCTCCCAACTGCCCTCAGGTTTCTTTCCCCGCATTAAATTCTGTACCTAATATCAAGATTGAAAATAATGGTAAACTCTCTGACTTCTCTACTTTCGCCACCGTCATTGAAAACGGTTCAGTGACTGATGGAAATTGGGAGGTAACAGGCTGCGCATATAATCCTACATGGCAAGACATGAAGGAAGGTCGTTACAAACCTGCTGAATAAAACAGCTCAAACAGTTAAAATTTTTCTGCCCAACCTCGGCTCGTATATTACCTTGAATAGCGGGCCGAGGTTTTTCCAATTATTAAAATGAAATTTAAACCGAAACTCTTATATATCCTGACAACTCTGCTGTCGCTCTCCCTCGCTTCCTGCATGGAGTGGGACTATGGCGATGTGGTAGAAGACTTTAATGCAACAGGCTCAGGACTATTCATTACCAACGAGGGTAACTTCCAGTATGGCAACGCTACGCTTTCCTATTATGACCCGGCAACGAATCAGGTTCAGAATGAGGTGTTTTTCCGCGCAAACGGAATGAGACTCGGCGACGTGGCGCAGTCCATGAGTATCTATGACAACAAAGGCTGGATAGTGGTGAACAACTCCCATGTCATCTTTGCCATCGACCTCAATACGTTCAAGGAGGTGGGACGCATCGAGGATCTGACCTCTCCGCGTTATATACATTTCCTGAGCGATGAAAAGGCTTACGTAACGCAGCTTTGGGACAACCGCATCTTCATTGTCAATCCCAAGAAATATGAAATTACAGGCTATATTCAGGTGCCTGACATGACTATGGAGAGCGGCTCAACGGAACAGATGGTGCAATACGGCAAATATGTCTATTGCAACTGCTGGAGCTACCAGAACCGCATCATCAAAATAGATACCGAGACAGACGAGGTGGTGGACCAGTTGACGGTCGGCATACAGCCTACATCGCTTGTCCTGGATAAAAACGACAAGATGTGGACTATCACCGACGGCGGTTATGAAGGCTCGCCATACGGCTACGAGGCTCCTTCTCTCTACAAGATTGACGCGGAGACATTCACTATTGAAAAGCAGTTTAAGTTCAAACTCGGAGACTGGCCGAGCGAGCTGCAGCTCAACGGCGAACGCGACAAGCTGTACTGGATCAACAACGACATCTGGAGTATGGACGTGACGGCAAACCGTGTTCCTGTTCGTCCGTTCCTCGAATACCGAGACACAAAGTATTACGGACTTACCGTAAATCCTGTGAACGGCGAAGTGTATGTAGCCGATGCCATCGACTACCAGCAGCAGGGCATGATCTACCGATACTCTCCCGAAGGAAAACTGATCGATGAATTTTATGTCGGAATAATACCCGGCGCCTTTTGCTGGAAATGATGGAGGCGTCAGGAAACATATATCATCTGATTTTTCAGACAAGAGACTTTGGAGTGGCGATGCCGCCTCTCCATCGGGATGAATTCTTTGATGCCATCGCACTTCTCTTCAGCAACCGTCACTGCCCGGTTTATGCCGTCGGAGGCGATATGAACCATGTCCACATCCTTACAGAAATCCCGTTCCGCAAAAACGTGAAGATGCTGATCGAGAAAATCAAGAACATCAGTTGTTTCAGGGCTGCCGGCATTCTTGATATGGAAAGATTCGGAGGATGGCTCAAAGGCTGCCTGTCCTTTATTGTCGAACGTGACCGACTGCCGTTCTGGGTCGATTACATTGAACAGCAGGATACCATACACTCTGAAATGAGCTGGATGCAGGAGAAACGTCAGTTCATGAACTATAATCTTTTTTAAGCCGCCAATTATGAGAACAGACCGGTCATACATATATCTTTTTCTGTGCATTTTGAATTTTGCATTGTGCACCGAAACTTACGCACAGTCTTCACAGAGAATGCACAATCTGCGTGAGGTCGTGGTGTGGGGCACACGCCCGATGAAGGATATCGGAGTGCAGAAAACAACTTTCGATTCCATCGCCCTCAAAGAGAACATCGCCCTCTCTATGGCGGACATCCTCACGTTCAATTCTTCCGTCTTCGTCAAGAGCTACGGTCGTGCCACGCTCTCCACTGTTGCTTTCCGCGGCACATCACCCAGCCATACGCAGGTGACGTGGAACGGCATGCGCATCAACAATCCTATGCTCGGCATGACCGACTTCTCGACAATCCCGTCCTACTTCATCGACCAGGCATCGCTGCTGCACGGCACGTCATCGGTCAACGAGACAGGCGGAGGTCTGGGCGGTCTTGTCAGACTCGGAACTATTCCAGATGTGGCGGAAGGTGTCAATCTTCAGTATGTGCAGGGAGTCGGGTCTTTCAGCACATTCGATGAGTTCGCCCGGTTTACTTACGGCAGTGAGCATTGGCACGTTTCAAGCCGTGTCGTCTATTCGTCTTCTCCAAACGACTACAAGTACATCAACCACGACAAGAAGGTGAACATCTACGACGATGACAAGAATATAATAGGTCAGTATCACCCGACCGAACGCAACCGCAGCGGTGCCTACAAGGATTTCCATGCGCTGCAGGAGGTGTACTACAACACCAATAATGGTGACCGTTTCGGGTTCAACGCATGGTACATCAACTCCAACCGCGAACTGCCGATGCTCACCACCGACTACGGCAACGAGCGCAACTTCGAAAACCGCCAGCGGGAGCAGACCCTGCGCAGCGTCCTCTCATGGGATCATCGGCGCGATGGCTGGAAATTTGCGGCAAAAGGGGGATATATCCACACCTGGATGGCGTATGACTACAAGCGTGAGGTAGCTGAAAACAACTGGTCGTCCATGACACGCTCACGAAGCAGGGTAAACACTTTCTACGGTCAGGCGGAGGGTGAGTATAATCCCACGAGGAAATGGTATTTTACCGCCAATATCTCGGCACATCAGCATTTTGTCCGCTCCGAGGACAAGAACATTATCCTTCAGGACGGCGACAAAGCCATTGTCGGTTACGACAAGGGGCGCATCGAACTCTCCGGTTCCGCTTCGGCCAAGTGGCAGCCGGTCGATCCGCTCGGACTGTCTCTTGTAGTGCGTCAGGAAATGTTCGGTGACAAATGGGCTCCCGTGATCCCGGCTTTCTTCATCGACGGTCTTCTGTCAAGGAAAGGAAACGTCATGCTGAAAGCGTCCGTATCACGCAACCACAAGTTTCCTACGCTCAATGACCTCTATTTTCTCCCCGGTGGCAATCCAAACCTAAAGAGCGAGCATGGCTGGACTTACGATGCAGGCGCATCGTTCGATGTGAACTTGTTTTCTCCGTTCCCGGTGTCGATGGGTGGAAGCGCCACATGGTTTGACAGCCGTATCGACGACTGGATCATCTGGCTTCCCACGACCAAAGGATTCTTCTCGCCGCGCAACGTCAAGAAGGTACACGCCTACGGCATCGAGGGAAAGCTGAATATCGCATTCGAGCCTTTCAAGGGGTGGGTTTTCGACCTGAACGGGTCATATTCATGGACTCCCTCCATCAACGAGGGTGAAAAGATGTCGCCTGCCGACCAGTCTGTAGGCAAACAGCTCCCATACGTCCCCAAGCACTCGGCTTCGCTCACGGGGCGTCTTACATGGAAGTCATGGAGCTTCCTGTATAAATGGGCTTACTATTCAGAGAGGTTCACAATGTCGAGCAACGACTACACCATCACGGGACACCTGCCGAAATACTACATGAGCAACGTATCGCTTGAAAAAGGGCTGAAGTTCAAACCTGTCGATTTACAGTTGAAACTGGCTGTGAACAACCTCTTTAACGAGGACTATCTTTCAGTCCTGTCGCGTCCCATGCCCGGCATCAACTTCGAGTTCTTTGTCGGAATAACACCGAAGTTCGGAAAGAAAAAGACTGAACCGAAAACGGATAATTATTGAAGAATTGCTATGGCAGAACAGGAAATGAAATTTACATATCAGGTACAGGATTTCACAGTTACCGTCTCCACAGAGGAATACATCCGGAGATTCAGTAATTCCGAGTGTTTTATAAAGTATTGCAAAGAATGCCGGAATTATGGCAAGGTATGGGTCTGTCCTCCGTTTTCTCATGATACGATGGCGGAACTGCGGCAGTACGCCCGGGTACTTTTAGTAGCTACCAAGATTATACCCGATGAAAAGGAAATCCCTTTCTCGGAAGTAAACCGATTCTTTCGTCCTGAACGCCTGCGCATCGAAAAGCGACTGAGGGATATGGAAATGACATACGGGGGAAAGGCATTTGCTTACGCCGGAAGTTGCCTTTATTGTCCCGAAGGTACTTGTTCAAGGCTTGACAATCAACCGTGCCGGCATCCTGAATTGGTGAGACCCTCTCTTGAATCATACGGCTTCGATCTCGGAAAGACTGCATCAGAGCTATTTTGCTTCCCATTGCTATGGAGCAATGACGGTTATCTCCCCGAATATCTCACGCTGATCTGCGGTTTATTTCATAACGCTGAGGATATTTGTAATATAGCGGCAATTCAAAATGGGTAAGCATCGGTAATGTCAAGTGATTGATCGAATCGCCAATTTCGGCGCGTTTGAAAGATTGTTCCGTCCGGAAGGTAAAATGTCCGATAGGGTTGTGGCACTTCCGATTATTAAATCGAAACTTCGCCTTTATTGTCTTCGCTTATCCGACAGTATCCTGATACTTGGTAATGGTGGGGTTAAAAACATCCGCACTTATGATGAATTACCGAGAACACAATAGAAACCGACAAAACCTTTGATATATGAAAACAGCATACGACAGATACGATGCCATAGTACG
>CAMWLX010000104.1 GCA_947175225.1 uncultured Porphyromonadaceae bacterium | reverse complement strand
AAAATCAAAATTCAAAAATCCAAAATTAAAAATAAAAAATAATGGCCACCCCCCTTAGATTCGCTCCATCCCCTACCGGACCACTCCATATCGGAGGTGTCCGAACTGCCCTCTTCAACTATCTATTCACGCGCCAGCATGGCGGCGACATGATTCTCCGAATTGAGGATACCGACAGCCGCCGCTTTGTCCCGGGTGCGGAGGATTACATTTGTGAAAGCCTTGATTGGCTTGGTATCAAGTTCGACGAAGGTGTACGTGAAGGTGGTCCTCATGGTCCATATAAGCAGAGCCAACGCCGCGACATCTATCGCAAATATGCTGATCAGCTTCTCGAAGCCGGTAAGGCTTACATTGCTTTTGATACTCCCGAAGAACTCGAGGCAGCACGCACAGAGCATCCCAACTTCCAATATGATGCCCATACCCGTGGAAGCATGCGCAATTCACTGACGATGCCTGCTGAAGAAGTGAAGCGTCTTATCGACGAAGGGCACCAATACGTGGTCAGATTCAAGACTGAGCCTGATGTAGACGTGACTGTTAACGACTTGATTCGTGGTGAAGTAGTCATCAATTCCAATATCATTGACGACAAAGTCCTTTACAAGAGTGCTGATGATCTCCCTACCTATCACCTTGCAAATATCGTCGACGACCATCTTATGGAAATCACTCATGTGATCCGTGGCGAAGAATGGCTCCCTTCAGCTCCTCTCCACGTGTTGCTTTATCAGGCTTTCGGATGGGAAGACACTATGCCTCAGTTTGTGCATCTTCCATTGCTGCTAAAGCCGGTGGGCAATGGCAAGCTCTCTAAGCGTGACGGCGATAAACTCGGTTTCCCCGTATTCCCTCTTGAATGGCATGATCCAAAGAGTGGAGAGATCTCTTCAGGCTACCGCGAAAAGGGGTATCTTCCCGAGGCTGTAGTCAACTTCCTTGCTCTTCTCGGTTGGAATCCCGGAGACGATACTGAAATCATGAGCATGGATGAGCTTATACAGAAATTCTCGTTCGACCACTGTTCTAAGGCCGGCGCCAAGTTTGATTACAAGAAAGGGATCTGGTTTAATCATGAATATCTGATGCGCATGGACGATATGGCTCTTGCTGAGCTATTCATGCCTGTCCTTAAGGAGCGTCTTGCAGAGCGTGGCAAGAGTGCTGCCGACTTCGGCATGGACTATGTGGCAAAGGCTGTAGGTATGGTGAAAGGGCGCATTGAATTTGTCCAGGATCTTTGGGCTCAAGGCGATTTCTTCTTCGTTGCTCCTGATGCGTATGCAGAGAAAGATGTCAAGAAGCGTTGGCAAGAAGACACTCCGCGCATCATGGAGGAGCTCTGCGGCGTACTCGAGGGTATCGACGATATGAGCTCTGCAAATGCAGAGAAGATAGTTCTCGACTGGATTGCCGAAAAAGGTTATCATCTTGGCAATGTCATGAATGCTTTCCGCCTTGCCGTAGTTGGTGCATGCCGCGGGCCGCATATGTTTGATATAACTGAACTGATGCCTAAATCGGAAGTCATATCGCGCATTAAGACTGCAATTTCTAAACTCAAATAATTATTAACTAAACAACAGTAACACATGAAAAAATCATTGCTACTTACTGCGGCTCTCGCCGCTGCTTGCTCTGCTTTTGCTGCGGTTCCATCGTTGCAGAAAGCTGATAAGCAGGCCTTTTCAGTAGGTCCGAAAGTTCCGGCAATCGAGTCTAAGGCGTTGACTCGCGCCGCTGATTACATCGACTTCTCTTATGCCGGTGAAGCTCAGGTTGCTTACACTTATAGTGAAGGAGTGACTGGTGGCGTGACTCGTGCATTCTTGTCGTTTGCTATGAGTGCTGATGACATAAAGGCGTTTGCCGGCAATAAAGTGACCGGTTTCTCTATGTACGGTGCGTCCAATGAGAATGGAACTGCTAATCCTATACGTCAAGGAAGGTTCTTCTACTCAACAGACTTGACTAAGGAGGATTATTCTCAAAATTTCATTATGTCCAGAGATCCTTACGGATATAATGAAATTAGTCTCGATACGCCATACACTATCACTGGAGAAGAAAAAGTCCTGATGTTTGGCTATAGCTTTATCATCCCAACTGCCAAAGCTTTCTTTATAGTTGTTGACGAAATTGAAAATTCACCCGAGGCGGGTCTTATTGGTATATCAGATGATGACTCATTCCCAAAAATGTGGGATCCTTATGCTCCATATATAGGTGCCCTCTGTATGTCAATAAGGATTGAAGGCGATAATCTTCCTGAAAATATGGCATCTATCGTAGCTGTTGACACTCCGTCATATCTTCCGCTCAGTGGCAATGGAGCAAGTGTTGACTTTGCAATTAAGAATAGAGCATTAAATGAACTTTCGTCAGTAGAAGTGACTGCATCTGTCACCGGCATGCCTGATATTGTCAAGACATTTGATTTCTCTCCTATTCCTTTCGGTCAGACCACTGTGCTTACTCTTGAAGGTGTTAAGGCTAATGAGCCTGCATTCGTTGATTTCTCAATGAAGCTGACTAAAGTTAATGGTGAAGCATTTGAAGGAGCTGCTCTCACAGCTACAGTCCCCGCCTACGAACAGGGCTATCCCAAGAAAATCGTGGCTGAAGACGCTACCGGCACATGGTGTGGTTGGTGTCCGGGCGGCATCGAGGCTCTTGAATATCTGAAGACTACTTATCCCGACCGTGCTATTGCTATTGGTGTGCATAATCAGGACGTAATGGCAATCGCTGAATATCAGAAATTCATCGAGGCTTATGTAAGTGGATTCCCCAATGTATGGTACAACCGCACGATTAGCCAGACTCCAACCGAAATTTACACTAATGTATGTGATTTTATAGATCAGGTTGCAGCATATTTTGACTTCCCTTCTTATGCCAATGTGACTCTTGATGGAACCTTAAAAGACGAAGAAACTGTCACTGTCACTGCTTCCACTGAGTTTGCAATCGGCACAACCGTGCCTCACTATCTTTCATTTGTAATAATTGAGAATGGTGTTGGACCTTACATTCAGCAGAATTATTTCGGACAGCAAAGGGTAGCTATGAATGGCTGGGAGAAAAAGTCTTCGAGAGTCTCGACTGTTTATGATGATGTAGCTCGCTACTACAATTCCTATCCGGGCATCAAGGGGAGTCTTCCTTCAAAAATAGATGCAAATTCTCCATATGATTACACTCTTGATCTTCCATTGACAGCTGTGAAAGGCAATGAGTATAGTGTGGTAGCTCTTCTGACTAATGCAGCCACCGGGGAAATCGTCAATGCCACTGAGATCAGCATGACCAAAGACGGCACTACAGCTGTAGACTCAATTGAAATGGATGCTCCGGCAGAATACTACAACCTCCAAGGCCTGAAAGTATCCAACCCATCCAACGGCATCTACCTCCGCCGCCAAGGCGACACAACAACCAAAGTAGTAATCCGCTAATCCCCCCTCTTCAAAGTCAGATCCCTCCGGGGTCATTCATTAGATATCATCGACATACCCCGAGCGCCGGCTCGGGGTTACTCTTTATCCATAATCACCGACCCCGGAGGGGTCGCACGTTCTTTTTTGTTTTTTATTTTATTGTTTATTTGCATATCCCATTTTTTTTATGTACCTTTGCATCGTAATTGCACCATACAAGCAACACCTATAATTCAGCAATATTTATATTAACGGCGACTTTGCATATGGCAGCGATGTCATGCGCCACATTTAAACACATTATAATGGAAGAAAAGAAACCCAAACGACCAAGAATCGGGGCACTACCTACTGCTTCAGAAACCACGGAAAACAAAGATCAGTATTTCCAGTCAAGACCTTATAAAGGTACCGAAAGACCCGATTTCACACAACGCGGATTCCAACCAAGACCGCGACAGAGCTATCAAAGCAGTTATTCCAACGCCTACCATAACAGGGAAGAGTCCGGATATAACCGTCAGGCTCGTCCCGCTTACCAGCAACGTACCAACAATTACAACCGTAATTACCAAAGTGGCAATTCTTCTTCTGAAGAGGGAGCTTACAAGAGATATTCCTCTGACTCCGACAGCCAATCTTCTTCAGAAAACTCATATCAGCAGTCTCAGTCCCAAAATTCTTACGGACAGAACCGCCAGAACAACTACAACCGCCAGAATTCATACGGCCAAAACCGCCAGAACAACTACAACCGCCAAGGTGGCTACAACCGTCAGGGCAATCAGCAGGGCGGCTACCAAAACCGTCAGGGCGGCTACAACAACAACCGTAACAGCAACCAGCAAGGTGGCGGCTACCAGCAGAAGCGCCAGGGCGGCTACAACAACAACCGCAACGGCAATCAGCAAGGCGGCTACCAGAAACGGCAAAACAATTTCCAGAAGAATCAGAAGCCTGGAATGAAGTTTATCCCGCGTCCTCGTCAGATCGACTATGTAATTGATGACTTCGATCCAAACGAACCGATCCGTCTTAATAAGTTTATGGCTAACTCCGGAATCTGCTCTCGCCGCGAAGCCGACGAAAAGATTGCAGCCGGACTCGTAACGGTCAATGATGTAGTGGTAACTGAACTCGGCACTAAGATCAACCGCGACGATGTAGTAAAATGCGAAGATAAAGTAGTCACTCCCGAACGTAAGTGCTATGTGCTTCTCAACAAACCAAAAGACTGCGTGACTACGAGCGATGATCCCAACGGCCGCATGACTGTGCTCGACGTTGTCAAGGGTGCTTGCCGCGAAAGAATTTACCCTGTTGGTCGCCTCGACCGCAACACTACCGGAGTCCTGCTCCTGACTAACGACGGCGAACTCGCTTCCAAGCTGACTCACCCCAAATTTGTCAAGAAGAAGATTTATCATGTCTGGACCGACAAGGATATCTCTGAAGAAGACATGCAGCGCATCGCCGACGGCATCGAACTCGAAGACGGAGAAATCCACGCAGATGCCATCTCTTATGCCAACGACACCGACCGCAATCAAGCCGGAATCGAGATCCACAGTGGCAGAAACCGCATCGTGCGACGTATTTTCGAACACCTCGGTTATCGCGTGACTAAGCTCGATCGTGTATACTTCGCAGGCCTGACAAAGAAAAACCTCCCTCGTGGCCGTTGGAGATACTTAACTCAGGAAGAAGTCAACTTCCTCCGCATGGGCTCCTTCGAATAAAAGCCTAAAAGCAAAAGCCCTTAAGAGCTTTTGCGACCTTAAAAGCCCCAAGAGCCCCTAACTCAAAAAAACTCAATCCAAATGCAAAAAATAAAACGCACATCCGTCAAAGCGCTCCTCTCTGATCCGGAAAAATATATAGGCTCAGAAGTTGATGTCAAAGGTTGGGTCCGTACTCGCCGTGGCAACAAGAACGTGGCTTTCATCGCCCTTAACGACGGTTCTTCTATAAAAAATGTCCAGATTGTGGTGGATTTCACCAAGATTCCGGAAGAGACACTTAAAGAGGTGACTACCGGCGCTTCAATCCATGTTCAGGGTCAGGCTGTCGCTTCGCAAGGCAAAGGTCAGGCTATTGAAGTGCAGGCTGATGAGATTGAAATCTATGGCTCTGCAAGCGTGGCAGACTATCCTCTCCAGAAAAAGGGACACTCTCTTGAGTTCCTGCGTGAGATTGCTCATCTCCGCCCGCGCACCAATACATTTGGTGCAGTTCTGCGCATTCGCCACGCTCTTGCATATGCTATCCACAAATTCTTCAACGACAAAGGTTTCTATTATTTCCACACTCCTCTTATCACAGCATCCGACTGTGAAGGTGCCGGTGCTCAGTTCCAGGTGACTACTCTCCCTCTTGATGAGCTTCCGACCACTAAGGATGGAAAAGTAGACTACTCCAAGGATTTCTTCGGAAAGATGGCTTCCCTTACGGTGAGTGGCCAGCTCGAAGGTGAACTTGGTGCTACAGCACTTGGATGCATTTACACCTTTGGCCCCACTTTCCGTGCAGAAAACTCCAATACTCCGCGCCACCTTTCTGAGTTCTGGATGATCGAGCCTGAAATGGCATTCTATGAGATTGAAGACAATATGGATCTCGCTGAAGAATTCGTGAAGTATTGTATTTCTTACGCTCTTGAGCATTGCCGCGACGATATAGAGTTCCTCGCCGAGCACTTCGACAAGGATCTCATCAATCGCCTTAACTTCGTCATCAACAACGACTTCGTTCGCCTTCCATACACTGAAGGTATCAAGATTCTCGAAGAGAGCGGCAAGAAGTTTGAATTCCCCGTATATTGGGGCGTGGATCTTGCTTCCGAGCATGAACGCTATCTCGTGGAGCAGCATTTCAAGAAGCCTGTCATCCTTACCGACTATCCCAAGGAAATCAAGGCTTTCTATATGAAGCTCAACGACGACGGAAAGACTGTTCGCGCTATGGATGTCCTCTTCCCGAAGATCGGTGAGATCATTGGCGGAAGCCAGCGTGAAGAAGACTACGATAAACTCAAGCAGCGTATGGCCGATCAGGGACTCGAGGGCATGGACTGGTATCTTGATACCCGTAAATATGGCACAGTTCCTCATTCAGGATTCGGTCTTGGTTTCGAACGCCTTATTCTTTTCGTGACAGGAATGCAGAATATCCGCGACGTCATTCCATTCCCACGTTATCCGAACAACTGCGAATTTTAATAATGCACCGCTATATACGGCTATTAATAATGATTTTCTACCTCTCCTGCAGCGTGATAGCTCAGGAGAGGACCGATTCAGTCTTCCCCGCCGATGGCGAGGAAGACCTTACTGTCAGTATACTGACATGCGATCCGGGCCCGGATGTCTACGAGCTTTGCGGACATGCTGCCATAAGAATCCGGAGTGAAAATATGGATTCTGTTTGGAACTATGGCATATTCGATTTCACATCCCCTAATTTCATCTATCGTTTCTGTAAAGGGGAGACCGACTACATGGTCTACGGATATAGGTTCGAGAGATTTATGCCGGCCTACGTCAGGCGTGGCTCTCGGGTGACTGAACAAGTGTTGGCGCTGACGCAGGAAGAAGCGCGAAATCTCCGGAAAATTCTCCGGACAGAGTCGCTACCCGAAAACCGTGTCTACAGATATAATTATGTGCGCGACAACTGTGCCACTCGCCCTTGGAAAAGAATAAATCAGGCTTCCGGGCGGGGGATATCTCTTCCCGATACCCTTTACTTCCCTACATTCCGCGATGAAATGAGGCATTTCCATCGGAATTATCCCTGGTATCAGTTTGGTATCGACCTTGTTTTGGGAAGTGGACTCGACTATCCGCTTGCAAAAGATGAAGATACATTTGCCCCCCCGGTGCTTCAATCTAAGATAGCAGAAGGGAAGATAGGAGATCAGCCTCTTGTAAGCCAAACCAATGTGATTTTTCCCGGCTTTTATGATGCAACTCTCCCCCCTACACCATGGTATATGACACCGATGGCAGTAGGCGTAGTAATGCTCATAATAAGTTTTGGCACATTATTTGCTTATATTTTTAAGAAGAAGCTATGGAAATGGTGGATTTCCATCTATTTCTTAGTTACAGGGATAGCAGGTATTATCGTGACATTCCTCGTTTTCTTCTCTGAGCATGAGGCTACTTCGCCCAATCTGCTTATCTTCTGGCTGAATCCCTTGCAGCTCATAGTGGCTCTCGGAGTTTGGTTTAAGTCATGGAAGATCCCTCTCGGAGCAATGGCAGTATATAATATTATTGAAGTTTTATTATTGACTCTCTTATTGCTAACTCCGCTCTCTTCCCAAGTGGCAAATCCGGCAGTATGGCCAATGCTCCTCAGCCTTCTTCCCCTCTCCGCAACTATCCTCCTCTCCCAAAATAAAATAAGCTCCAAAAGCTCCTAAGCAATATAAATTCAAATGAATAGGCTCCTGACTTCGGTCCTTTGTGGACTCGTCGGTATTTCGACAGTGGTGATGGCCGACCCAACGCGCCCCAAGCTGGTAGTTGGTATTATGGTCGACCAGCTTCGCTCCGACTATATAGATTTCCTTAGCTCTCGCTTCGGGAAAGAGGGATTCAATCTTCTGAAGAGCAAAGGTCTCTACCTCAAGAATGTGGATTACAATGTCTCCGATCTTGACATTGTAAACTCCACTGCTATCGTATATACGGGCAACTATGCATCCGCATCAGGCATACCTGCGAAGAAAATTTACGATCATGCTTCAAAGTATCCTATTCCGGTGCTTCATGATCCGGCTACTTTGGGCAATTTTACAAACGAGACATACAGTCCCGCTGCTCTACGTCTCTCTACTATCAGCGATGAGATAGCCGTTGACGGTGCCGGTCTTAGTGCTGTCTATAGCATTGCGCCAGACGCTATGCAGTCTATCATCATGGCAGGACATGCCGGAAGCAGCGCTTTCTGGATTGCTGATGAAAATGGAAAGTGGGCTACAACTACTTATTATAAGGAAGTCCCGAATTCTATTTCTCAGCGTAACTACCGGACTCCTCTTTCAGATCGCCTTGATACAATGGTCTGGACTCCAAGTAAAGTCCTCGATACATATCATGGCGTCCCTGCTCAGAAGAAATATTTCCCCTTCCGCCATACTTTCCCAAAAAAAAGCAGCGATAGATATGTGAAATATAAGGAATCGGCACTTGTCAATACGGAAGTGACCGACCTTGCCATAGACTACATCAAAAGTCTTCAGCTCGGGCAGCACACCGATATGATAGATATGCTCAACATCGGCTATACAGTTGCCCCATACAAGCATAGTGGCGACAGCGATATGCGCCTTGAGATGCAAGACAGCTACATTCGCCTTGATGGGCAGTTGGAGCGCCTATTCAGTGCCATAAAAGAGAATGTAGGGCTTGACAACGCTTTGATATTCCTTGTCTCTACAGGATATTTCGACGATGGGGCGGAAGATGAAGCGAGGTATCGCATCCCGACCGGGACTTTTTCTATGAAGCGGGCTGAATCTCTTCTCAATTCCTACCTTAGCGCCAAATATGGAAACGACCAGTATATAGATGGCTGTTTCAAAAACATGATATATCTCGACCATGCGACTATAGAGCGTCATGGTCTCAACATTTCTGATATCCAACGCGAAGCCCGTGATTTCGTTGTCATGATGAGCGGAGTGGCTGATGTGAAGTCTCTGACAGATATAGTAGGGGAGACCACTCCCGAACTCCGACGTATTGGAAGAGGGCTTGATCCTAAGACTGCCGGGGATTTGCGCCTTGAATTTGCCCCGGGGTGGACTATCAACGACGATGTGCGTCTGCCGGTCATCACTTGGCAGGTGAGGGAAGGAAATCCTACTACGCCCGCATTCATAATGGGGCCCGGCGTGCCTGCAAAAATAGAAATCGGCGAGGTCAACGCCACAGCGATTGCCCCCACAATCAGCTCGGTGATGCGCATCCGAAGTCCCAATGGAGCCTTCGACCGCCCTATTTCGTGGTAATTAATGATCTTTAGTACTTAATTTTTTTGAAATTTGCATTAGAAATTGTGTATTGATTAAAAATTATGC
>CAMWLX010000103.1 GCA_947175225.1 uncultured Porphyromonadaceae bacterium | reverse complement strand
CTACGAAGGTCGTTGATACCAAGGATATCGCGCAAAATCAGATTTGAAGAAACAGTCACATCAAGCACACCGATAGGATCATTATCGTCATATGTACCTTCCTTGGCTGTCAGTGAATACCACTTTCCGCCTACATAAAGAGCAAAATTATGGAGACCCTTAGGATGATATACCTCCGTTCCCTTATCCTCTATAAAGAAGTTTTCAGCTATCTTTGAAAGGAATTCCTCTTCACTCAATCCATTGAGATCTTTCACTACGCGGTTGTAGTCAATGATACGGAGATGGGATGCAGGGAAAGCAACTGCCATAAAATAGTTGTATTCCTCATCACCCTTATGATCCGGATTATTCTGCGCTTTCTCATTCCCAACGAGAGCCGCTGCGGCACTGCGATGATGTCCGTCAGCAATGTACAGAGATGGAATCTTTTCAAACTCTTTGGTGATAGTCTCTATCGTAGCATCATCGTCTATTACCCAGAAAGTATGACCGAAACCGTCGGATGCCACAAAGTTATATTCAGGCTCTTTTTTCGTCACATCTTGAATGATTTGTTCCAGCAATTCATTGTCAGGAAATGCAAAGAATACAGGCTCGATATTTGCATTGTTACAGCGCACATGTTTCATTCTGTCTTCTTCTTTGTCGCGACGAGTAAGCTCATGCTTCTTAATCCGACCGCTCATATAGTCGTCAACCCAAGCTCCGACCACGAAACCATACTGAGTCCTTCCATCCATAGTCTGAGCATAGATGTAGTAATTTTCCTTTTCATCTTGCACCAGCCATCCCTTTTCCTGAAAATTCATAAAGTTCTCGACAGCCTTGTCGTAGACGTCAGGATGGTGTTCGTCGAATCCGGGTTCGAAATCGATCTCAGGCTTAATGATGTGATAGAGGGATTTTTCATTCCCTTCAGCCTCCTTGCGGGCCTCTTCTGAATTAAGCACGTCATACGGACGCGATGCCACTTCCTCCACTAAATGGCGAGGGGGGCGGATTCCCTTGAATGGTTTTACTTTAGCCATGATATTAAGTATTTTAAGTTATCAATCATATTGTTTAATATCTCAGATTTATCCTTTATCTTTCGGACAGCATTCCCCACATAGTCCATAGATCGTTATTGCGAAACTATCAGCTGTGAAGTCTTCTGTATGAAGCTGCATGACATGTCCGGCAATATGTGAATTCTCGATCTCCCTGATCTTCCCACATCTTTTGCATACAAGATGGATATGATTGTCGTGGTTCACCTCATACATAGCCGGATTTTGCCCAAACACATTTTTGCTAAGTATTCCTGCGTCCTCAAGAAGCTCTACGGTATTATATACAGTAGCACGGCTTACATGGTAGCTATCCCGTTCTATTGCCATATGCAGCGCATCCACATCAAAATGAGAATGCAACTCGATTGCCTTTCGCAATATTGCATACCGCTCCGGTGTCTTACGAAATTTCCCATTTGTAAGGAAATGCGTAAATTTATCGACTATAGAATCATTGTCAAATTCATTACTCATAATGCAAATTTAATCATTCTCATCCAATTTTCAAAACCCAATGAGCAAAAAAAATCAAACTTTGGAATGGATGCCGAAGAGAACAGGGATTTTTTCGCCAAGTTATTTTTTGATGATTACTAAAATAGTTAAATATCCAATATTTTATTGCAATATCAATAAATTTCATTAAATTTGCAGATTAAAACAGAAGTGTATCGCACATGAACATATTCAAAAGACGCAAAAAGAATCAGACGGACGACGACATACTTTTGATGACAGAAGAGAAAAAACCCGTTTCCAAAATTCGGGCAAGCATTGTCATCAAATGGATGTGGATTGCTTTTCTCGCTTTAGGAGGATGCATAGCAATCTTCATGCTCCTGGTCTACAACGGAGTCATTGGTTATATGCCTCCTATCGAAGAACTTGAAGATCCTCACGACAAACTGGCAAGCGTAGTATACGCATCAGATGGCAATACGGAGCTGGGACGATATTTCGCCGGTGCCGGCAACCGCGTATATACCGATTATGACGCTCTTTCGCCTTATGTGATCGATGCCCTTATTGCCACCGAAGACGTTCGCTTCGAGTCGCATTCCGGCATCGATTTCATGGCTCTCGGGCGCACTATGGTCAAGACCATCATGATGGGCGACAAGTCGAGCGGGGGCGCATCTACCATCACTCAGCAGCTCGCTAAGCAGCTGTATTCACAGCCAAGTGCAAATATGCTGAAGCGTGCTATGCAAAAGCCTATAGAATGGATGATCGCCTTGAAGCTTGAAAGATTCTATACTAAAGATGAGATTCTTAACATGTATCTCAACCGCTTTGACTTCCTTAATAATGCCGTCGGTATCAAAACAGCAGCTAATGTATATTTCGGCAAGGAACCCGGCGATCTTAAGTGTGAAGAAGCCGCTATGCTTGTAGGGATGCTTAAGAATCCAAGCTACTACAATCCTCTTCGCCATGGGGAGCGCACACTCAACCGCCGCAACGTGGTGCTCGAACAAATGCAGAAAGACGGCAAGATCACAAAAGAGGAATGTGATTCCCTCAAGAATCTTCCCCTCGGACTCGACTATCATAAAGTAGACCACAAGGTAGGAACTGCGCCCTATCTACGCGAAGAGATCAGACGCCTTATGACTGCCAAGAAACCGGAACGTCCTGACCGGTCAAAGTATTCCAATAAGATGGCATATGACATCGCAATGGGTAACTATAACACTGATTCCACCCAATGGGAAGAGAATCCGCTATATGGTTGGATCGAGAAAAACCCAAAACCGGATGGTTCATATTATAACCTGTATACAGATGGATTGAAAATTTATTCCACAATCGATCTCCGTATGCAAGAATATGCTGAAGAGGCAGTAAGGAAGCACCTCGGTGAGACGTTGCAGCCAGCTTTCTTCCAAGAAAAGAAAGGCCTGAAGAATGGTCCTTATACTACTAACCAGGATGAGCTCTCTACTAAGGGTGTTGAACAACTCATAAGAAATGCAATCCGCCAAAGTGAACGCTACAGAGTGATGAAACTCGCAGGACACTCGCAGGAGGAAATCGATGCAGCATTCAATACTCCGGTAGAAATGGAGGTGTTTGCCTACGTCAAGGATGAAAATGGAAAGACTGTTCCGGGCAGCAAGTCAACGACAATGACTCCAAGAGATTCGTTGCTATATATGAAGTCGATTCTACGTACAGGCGTGATGAGCATGGATCCTCATAACGGCAATGTGAAAGCATACGTAGGAGGTCCGGATTTCCAGTGGTTCCAATATGATATGGTAAGCCGAGGCAAGAGACAAATCGGTTCTACAGCGAAGCCTTTCTTATATACCCTTGCTATGGAGCAAGACTTCACACCCTGCTCGCGTTTCCTCAACACCCAGCCTACATTCAACGGTTGGAGTCCACGAAATAGCGGTGGCGGACACGTAGGAGAAATGGTGACACTCCATTGGGCCCTCACAAACTCTAACAACTGGATCTCAGCTCGCTTAGTGAATGAGCTGAAGCCAATCAACCTCGCAAATAAGATGAGGGTATTCGGCCTAACAGGCCATATCGAAGCCTATATGCCACTTTGTCTCGGTACGGTTGATGTCCCGGTGCGCGATATGGTAGGAGCTTACACTACATTTGCTAATAAAGGCATCCGCACAGATCCGGTTTTTGTCACCCGAATAGAGGATAACCAAGGCAATCTTATCTACAATGCCACCCCTCACCGCACAGAAGTGACCAATGAGCAATCTTATTGGAAGATCCTATCAATGCTGATGAGCGTAGTGGAAAGTGGTACAGGCGCAAGCCTGCGGAGTCGCTATGGAATCTCGGCTCAGATGGGAGGCAAGACAGGTACGACAAACTCCAACTCCGACAGCTGGTTTATGGGCTTCACCCCCGACCTTGTGACAGGAGTATGGGTAGGCGGCGACGAACGCTACATCCACTTCAATACGATGGCTCTCGGACAAGGCGCACGCGCTGCTCTCCCCGTCTACGGGCTTTATATGCAAAAGGTATATGCCGACAAGACTCTTCCCTACAGTCAAGAAGCTAAGTTCGAATTCCCAGCATCGTTTGACGCATGCGGCGGAGAAGTATGGACCGGCGGCGGAGAGGAAGTCCAAGCTGAATCTGTAGAAGGAATCTTCGACTAAAATAATAGGCATACTAAAGACAATACTAAATAACCCATAAATTTACATCTATGGCAAAGACGTTAAAAGTAAGAGACCTGACTCTGCGTGACGGACAACAGTCGCTGTTCGCTACTCGCCTTAAGCAGGAAAACATTGACAAACTTCTCCCCCTCTATCAAGATGCTAAATTCTACATCATGGAGGTATGGGGAGGAGCAGTCCCCGATTCCGTAATGCGCTATCTTGGCGAAAGTCCCTGGGACCGTCTTCGCACTTGCTCTGAATACATGAAGGGTATTTCCCTACTGAGTGCGCTCTCTCGTGGACGTAATCTCTTCGGGTATGTTCCTTACCCAAACAGTGTTCTTGAAGGGTTCTACAAAGAAGCGATCAAGAATGGGCTTAATGTAATGAGAATATTCGATGCGCTCAACGACATCAACAACATCAAGGATTCCATTAAAATGATTAATGATCTTGGTGGGATCGCTGACGCGGCAGTCTGCTATACTGTTGACCCTAAAGAAGAACCAAAGGAGCCTGAAAAGAAAGGTTTCTTTGCTCGTCTCTTCGGTGGCAACAATGAGCCGGAAGCCCCTGAACTCATCTTCACAGACGATTACTTCGTAGATAAGGCTAAGGAGATGGAGCGCATCGGAGCCAAGATGATTACCCTTAAAGATATGGCAGGCCTTGTAAACCCAAGCCGAATTTTCAGCCTTATGCCGAAATTGAAGCAAGCTCTTACAGTGCCCGTTGATTTCCATACTCACTGCACTCCCGGTTATGGCCTTGCATCCGTACTCACCAGCATCATAAAGGGTGTGGACATTGTCGATACCAATATTTGGTGGTTTGGCGGCGGGTCAGCAGCTCCGGCTATTGAGCTGATATGGATCTTCTGCCAGAAACTCGGCATAGAACTTGAAGTAAATATGGATGCGGTCGCCAAGATCCGTAAAGGTCTTGTTGAGGCACGCCAGAGCCTTGCTGCTTTCGACCTCAATAAAGATAAATGGCCGAAAGATTTCGACGAGGCGTATGCTGCAATGCCGGCTGAAATCAATTCAGAATTCGATCGTGCTATAGAAGCTGCTACCAATAATCGAGAAGATGAACTTCTGGATGCTTGCCATAAGATCGAAGCTTACTTTGGATTTCCAAAACCAAATGAGCTGGTCAAGAACGCTGAAGTGCCAGGTGGTATGTATTCCAATATGGTTGCCAATCTTCGTGCTCTTCATGCAGAAGATGTGCTTGATGAGGCAATGGCGCTCATTCCGAAGGTTCGTCGCGATGCAGGTCTTGTGCCGCTCGTAACTCCTACAAGCCAGATTGTAGGTTCTCAAGCAGTTGCTCTTGCTCTCGACCTCCGTAAAGGTGCTCCTGACTACTCAAATAAGAACAATCAGTTTGTAGGTCTCGTAAAGGGTGAATATGGTAAGACTCCGGTGGAAATAGATCCGGCATTCCGTGAGCAAATCACTGGCAGCCCAATAGAAAAACCCTACGATGTAAGCCAATTCAAGCAGCCGGACAATCCTGTTCTTGAAGAATATGGCGGTGTCAAGCTTGCTCAGAACGATGAAGAATACCTGCTTATTGAACTTCTTCCGGCCGTAGCTACAGGCTTCCTAAAGAATAAGAGGAAAGAGGAATTTGAGGCCGCTAATGCAGCTGCAGCAGCCCTTGCTGAGGCTGAAGCTCAGGCTACTTCTCTTTACGATCCTGTGACAGGACCTACTCTGAAAGCTCCTATGGGTGGCACTATCATTGAAATAGATGTCAAGCCCGGTGATAAAGTCAAGGCTCACCAGAAGCTCATTGTCTATGAAGCAATGAAAATGGAGAATGACCTTGAGTCAGAAATCGACGGCGTAGTCAAACAAGTGCTTGTCAAGAATGGCGATGTGGTAGCCACTGACCAAGATCTTATAGAATACGAATAACAACTGTAAAAATGGCGGTTCGGAAGCATTCAATACTAAAGAACCGCCATTCCATATCTCTCCCCATATAATAAAATTTCTTAAGTAAAATTTGTTAGATTCTAAAATAACCATACAATGGAATGGTTGATTGAACTCTTATCGCCAGGCAACACTTCTCTCGCCTCGGCGGTAATGCTCTATAGTTTTGTTATATTCGCCGGTATTTATCTTGGCAAAATAAAGATTTGCGGAGTTTCACTCGGAGTGACATTCGTACTCTTCGTCGGCATCCTGCTTGGACATTTCGGCTATATGGTCCATCATGATGTCTTGCATTTCCTACGCGACTTTGGACTTATACTATTCATTTTCTCAATAGGTATGCAGGTAGGTCCGGGCTTCTTCTCCTCTTTCAAGGAAGGAGGGGTCAGAATGAACATGCTGGCTGTCACGGGAGTTCTTCTAAATGCTATCATTACAGTAGCGATCTATTACCTCCAAGGCGGAGAATCCGGCAATACTTCTCTTCCGGAGATGGTAGGCATCATGAGTGGCGCTGTCACTAACACTCCAGGACTTGGTGCAGCACAGCAAACTGTGCTGCAAATAAATGAGAGTGCAAGCACAGTGTCGCAAGATATGGCTATGGGATATGCGGCTGCATATCCACTTGGCGTAGTTGGCATCATCGTATCTTTAATCCTCATTAAAGTCATCTTCAAGATAGATATTAAGAAGGAAATTGAAGAGGTGGACAATGATACAAAGGACTCTCAGCTTGCTCCACACGTGGTGACACTGAAGGTGACCAACGAACTGATGGCAGGACTTGACATACGCAAGATTCACACCATAATCAACGCCAACTTTGTCATCTCCCGAATAGAGAAACCCGATGGTAGCGTAATGATACCAACATCCGACGATAAGCTTGAACTTGGAGATTTAGTTCTCCTTGTTTGCTCCGCACAGGATGAAGAGACCTTCAATCGATTTATCGGACCCGTGGTAGAAAAGAAATGGGAGATGATTCAGGGTCCTGTAGTATCAAGAAAGATCCTTGTCACAAAGACCGATTATAATGGGGTAAAACTCGGAAGTCTCAGGTTGAGAATGGGATATAAGCTCAACGTCACACGAGTGACACGTGCGGGTGTAGATCTTCTCGCTACAGCTAATCTACGCCTACAAATGGGCGACAGACTGACAGTTGTGGGTAAGCCGGAAGATATCCAGCGCCTTGGCGACCGCCTCGGCAACTCAATGAAACGCCTCAATGAGCCGAATCTTTTTACTATGTTTATCGGTATATTCATTGGCATTATTGTAGGCAGCATCCCCTTCTTCCTGCCTGGCATGTCGGTTCCAATGAAACTTGGTCTTGCCGGAGGTCCTCTTGTAGTGGCTATCCTCATAAGTGCTTACGGCACGAAGTTACATCTTGTGACGTATACCAACTCATCTGCCAATCTTCTATTGAGAGAGATAGGGATCTGCCTTTTCCTTGCATCAGTCGGGATAGCAGCCGGTAAAGATTTTGCTGCAACAGTATTCAATATCAGAGGTGCAATGTGGGTAGGTTATGGACTTATCATTACGCTAATACCCCTTCTTGTAGTTGGAATTATAGCACGCTGGAAATATCAGATGAATTATCTTGCTATCATAGGTATGTTAAGTGGCAACTACACCGATCCCCCAGCTTTGGCATATGCAAATAAAGTAGCCAACAACGATGCCCCGGCAGTAGCTTACTCTACAGTCTATCCCCTTACAATGTTCATGCGTGTCATAGTAGCCCAACTGTTAATACTTTTCCTCGCAGTTTAAGCCACATCGACACATACCAAACTTTTTAAATATTTAAACTAAAAACATTTGCTCAGGTCGCAATTTTTTTGTAATTTTGCACCGCCAATTCGATGGGATCGCGACCTATCGAGAAAACAAAATAAAATAATTAACTGCAGAAAATTAAAATGAAAAAAGACATTCATCCTTCCAGCTACCGCGAAGTGGCGTTCAAAGACATGTCAAACGACGAAGTCTTTATCACTCGCTCCACAGTTGCATCACGTGAGACAATCGAGATCGACGGTAAGACATATCCACTCGTAAAGCTTGAAATCACCAGCAGCTCTCATCCCTTCTTCACAGGCAAGCAGAAACTCGTCGACACCGCTGGTCGCGTCGACAAATTCCGCAGCCGTTATGGCAACCGCACCAAGAAGTAAGAAGCAGAAGGAATCATCAGAAATCAATGAAAGCCGCACCATGACGATGGTGTGGCTTTGTTTTAATTCATAATGTAAAGTGCATATTAATAATTAATCAGAACAGTTCTATGAAACAGGATGCTAAATATCTGACTTATAAGATTGAAAATGAAGTGGCTGATTGCTTTAATGCTACAGGTATCAAGAAAGTTTTGGTAGCTGTGAGCGGTGGGGCTGACAGTGTCGCTTTGCTTAGGGCTTGCTGTAGAATCGGAAGGCGTCTGGCTCTAAGAATTGAGGCTGTCAATTGCAACTTTCATCTTCGGGGGGAAGAAAGCGCCCGGGACTCTAAGTTTACATCTGATCTCTGTAAAAGTCTTGGAGTAAAACTATATTCCCTCGATTATGATGTAGAGGATTATGTTCGAATGCACCCTGGAATAAGCACAGAGATGGCATGCCGCGAACTCCGATATGCCGACTTCAACAGGATTATGGAGACGGAAGAGTTTGAACGTATTGCAGTGGCTCATAACGCAGACGATGATATCGAGACTATGATGCTCAATATGCTAAGAGGCAGCGGAAGCAGAGGTCTGAAAGGAATGGATAGGGATAATGGCAAAGTGATCCGACCGCTGCTTGGGATAAGCAGAAAGGAAATAGAAATGTATCTCGAGAGTATAGATTCAAAATATATCATTGATTCCAGCAATCTTACAAGTGAATATCGGCGAAATTTCATACGTAGGGATATATTGCCGCTTCTTGAAAGACAATGGCGTGGAGCAAGAAAATCCTTATATCGTACTGTAGGGATAGTGAAGGAGGAAAACCAAATCATAGAAGATTTCTATAATAAGGAACTTACCCGGCTTTGCCCTAATAAAGAGACTCTTCTCGTATATGCAGAAGGAGTGAATATCGGCATCATCTGGAGATTTATTGAGCCATACGGAGGAAACGCTGAAATATCTAATGAAATAAAGGAGTGTCTTGACAAAGAATTTAAAGAACGTACTTGGCAACTGACAGAAAGATATGAAGCTATTTTGGAACGAGACCGACTGATAATTTTTGATAAACATGCTGAAATATCCAACTTAAATTTCATTTGGACTAAATTAGCGATGACTCCAGAGACAATGGCAGAAGTGAAAAAAAATCGTAATCATAATATAGTCTTTCTTCCCTCTGGAGAGTCTAAATA
>CAMWLX010000102.1 GCA_947175225.1 uncultured Porphyromonadaceae bacterium | reverse complement strand
GCTTTCGGTCAACGTGCCCCAACTCCCTCCAATCTCAGGAATTGAGATACCTTTCCCTGAAACCAAGCTTCCTGATGTGGCTCTCCAATCTTATGATCTTGAATTGGCTAACGTTGATGAGTCCCTGAAAAAACTCAGTGACATTAAGACTGAACGTCCAATAGAGGTAGAAGTCACTCTTTCTGTTCCGTCGTCTATCATTGCCAATGGGAATACCATTACCTTTAAGAACATCATGATTCAGCTTCCATGGGGACTTATGACGTCAGATGCGGGATATAACTCTGAAACCGGTAAATATGAAATACAAGAGATATCAGTAAATGAGTATGGAAAGGCTACCCTGAAGGTGGAAGCGGATGGCATAGAACTTGGAGAACGAGGAAAAATCGAAGATCAGAAACTCAACATATCCGGCGACATAGGTATCGAAAGTGGTTATATCACAGGTGTGATACGCGACCTTTCACTTCCTAATCCCTTGGTGGTGAGTGTAGACTATAAAGTTTCGGAATTTGATTTGGCGTCATTTTCCGGAGACATAGACTACAAGATGGATGAGATCGATATAGCTCCAATATCTTTAAGCGGTCTTCCTGATTTCCTTGACAGTCCTGAGACTGAAATAAGGATTGCTAATCCCCAGATTCTTATAAGCATTAACAATCCTGTGGGTCAATACGGTCTGAAAGGAACGGGCAACATCAATCTTACTTCACATTTTAAGGGTGGTAAAAATGTAGAACATACAAGCGGAGAGTTTAACATTTCAGGCTCTCATTCAGATATAGCTTTCTGCACATATAAAGAGGGGTATGAATTAGTTGACTTCAGTGGCCTTCGAGATATCTTGACAAGCGGAGATGAAGAAATTGGCGGTCTTCCAGAAAGTATTTCTGTCAATATCCAAAATATTACTTTTGCCGGAACTGTAGAAGATTTCCCGATTGGCAAAATTGGGAAAGCAGATGGAACTTATAATTTCGTTGCTCCTCTCGGTTTTGATAAGGGCTCAAAAGTGATTTATGAGACTTCTGTCGACGGTTGGGGAAGCGACACTCTTGATGATGTGAACATCAATAAGATTCACTTAAAAGCAAATTGTAGCACTAATCTTCCTGTCGGCGTAGAACTTAGTGTGCAACCCATTGACAAGAAAGGAAATGAAATCCCGGTCAAGGAGAACAGTTCACGTTTCTCTGTGGATCCTAAATGTACAAATTCGCCTGTTGAACTTTTCATAGAAGGTGCTAATGGTCCGATACATAATTTTGACGGTGTCAAATTCAGAGCCTTCGTTTCGCAGGATAATGAGAATAATACAGAAGCTCTTGGACCCGATCTTTTCATAAAGCTTGACAATATTAGGGTTACTGTAGACGGATATTATGAAACTGATTTTGAATAATAACTAAGCTTTGAACAGCAATGAACATCATAAATAAAAAATCAATCGCGCTTTCTGTCGCTGCAGTATCGATGCTGTCAGCATTTGCTCAGGAATCATCTACAGGATACTTCATGGAAAACTACAACATGAAATGGCAGATGAATCCTGCAATGGGAAATCGAAATAACTATGTTGGCTTTCCGGCTCTTGGAAATCTAAATGTAGGTGTCAACGGCAATATCAGTGCTACCGACCTGGTATATCCGCTTGATGGCAAAACCGTACTGTTTACGAATCCGGGAATTGAAACCGATAAGGTGCTCGGAAATCTTCACGACACTAACCGACTTTCACAGAGCCTCGGACTTAACGTGCTTCAAGGAGGCTTCAAGGCATTTGGAGGTTACAACAATATCGCGATCAACGTAAGGGAGAATGTTAGCCTGGCTCTACCAAAGAGCATATTCTCACTTCTTAAGGAAGGTATAGGCAATAACACTTATGACATCAAGGATCTCAGGGCTAAGGCTGCTGCATATGCAGAGATCGCTCTCAATCATTCCAGGGATATCAAATGGGTGCCGGGACTTAGAGCTGGCGTCAGCCTGAAATTTTTGCTTCCAGTGGCTTTCGCTGAAGCGAATTTTGATGAGCTTCAACTGGAACTTGGCGAAAACAACTGGAAGGCTCGTGCCAACGCTAATTTGCGCATAGGCATGGATGGATTGAAATATGAGACAAAAGTAAATGACAGGACCGGAGCGCACTATGTAAGTGGTGTCAATACAGATGACATCAAGTTTGGTGTCAATGGTTTCGGGTTTGCTTTTGACCTGGGTGCAACCTATCAGTGGAGTGACTTCGTTTTCTCTCTTGCTTTTACCGATCTTGGAGTGCTCAGTTTCAGCAAAGTTCAGGAAGCTTCCACCAACGGGACAAAATCTTTTGAGACAGATAACCACGTCATCGGCGTAGGAGACCATGGTGACAGTTGGGACTCACTTGTAGACGATCTTTCTCCATTGTATGAGCTGAAGGATAACGGCACTGTTTCTTCATCTATGGCTGTGCAAGGAAAAATGCGTGCCGGCGTTGACTATAAGTTCCCATTTTACGACAAGCTTCACTTCGGCTTGCTCAACACCACTAACTTGAGCTCGATTTTCCCTTCAACGGAATTCCGTTTGTCAGCAAACGTCGAGCCTGTAAAGGGAGTTGCAGCTTCGATCAGTGGAGCTGCCGGAACTTATGGAGTAAACTACGGTTTCCTCCTCAGTCTTGGGAACAAAGGCTTCAATTTCCTCATAGGTATGGACTATGCAGCTATGAAGATGGATAAAAATCACATACCTTTGACTTCAAACTGCGACTTCCATATGGGTATCAACTTCCCATTTTGATGCGTTAGACACTATTCTTTCAATATATTCGGCTCCGTGATGGCACGGAGCCGTTTTTTTCTGTGTCTTTGCAACCAGGTTTCATTGAATTTTTAGTAATTTTGCAGATAATATAAGAATCATATAGGTATGAAGAAAAAATATATTAAACTGTCAATATTGATTTGTGGGGCACTTGTCATAAATTCCGGTAATATTGGATGCGGAAAGAGTGATAGTCACAACGAATCTGAAATGCATCATGAGGATCATGACGGCCATGACCACGAACATGAAGGGCATGAACATGATGAAGAAGATGAACACGAGCATGGACATTTAGAGGGCAAGTCACACGAGGGGCATGACCATAGCGGGCTTATTGAGATGAATGAGCATACCATGGAGCGTTTTGGAGTGAAGACAGAAAAGATCAATCCTTCAGATTTTGCAGAAGTTACTTTAGTATCGGGAAGAATTGAGGCAAAGGCTTCAGATGAGGGTGTGGCTACCGCTACCCGGAACGGTATACTTACACTTTCTCCAAATATCAATACCGGCGTAAGAGTCAGTGCAGGAAGTTCAATAGGGTCAATTTCTGCGTCGAATGTTCAGGGCGGAGATCCTACGGTTCAGGCTATAACTATGCGAAATGCCGCCAAACGTGAGCTTGACCGTCTAAAACCCCTGCATGAAGATGGCATCGTCAGCACTGAGGAATACAATAATGCACTCAAGGCCTATGAGGAGGCTGATGCAGCTGTGAAGACATCTAAACAAGGAAGTGCCAGTGTGACTTCACCAAAGTCAGGCGTTATAACACAACTATTGGCAAAGTCAGGAGAATATGTTGAGATAGGGCAGAGGATAGCTGTGGTCAGTGGAAACACAAGTCTTACTCTTAGGGCTGATGTGCCCGAGAAATATATCGGTCGCTTGTCTGGGATTACATCTGCAAATTTCCGGCCTGCTTCATCTGATGAGATCCTGGATCTTGATGAGTTGAATGGAAAGATGATTTCAAATGCCGGCACGACTGTATCTGAATCAGGCTATATCCCGGTTTATTTTTCGTTTAGTAATAATGGAGCTGTCGCTCCCGGTGCTTTTGCCGAGATTTATTTGAAGTCAGGAATACGTCATGATGTGATATCCGTGCCTAAGGAGGCGATTGTAGAAATCAACGGCAATAAATGTGTGTATGCCTCCCATGGTGAAGATCATTTCATCAAGCATATAGTGACGCTTGGAGCTTCTGATGGAAAAAGGGTAGAGGTGCTTTCCGGTCTTGATGCCGGAGAAGAAGTGGTAGTAAAAGGTGCACAGGCTGTAAGAATGGCTGAGACTTCTGCAACCGCAGTTCCGGGCCATACTCATAATCATTAAAAGCGACGGTCATGCTGAATAAAATAATCAATTGGTCGCTGACCAACAGACTGATTGTCCTCTTGGCGGCATGTGCCACAATCATAGCCGGTTTGTTCGTGCTTGTTCGGACGGAGATAGATATATTTCCGGATCTCAATGCTCCCACTGTGGCTATTATGACAGAAGCAGCCGGACTTGCTCCGGAGGAAGTTGAAAAGTCAGTGACTTATCCTATTGAGACTGCTGTAAATGGTGCGTCCGGAGTGAGAAGGGTTCGGTCAAGTTCTGCTACCGGTTTTTCCGTAGTATGGGTGGAATTTGATTGGAATACAGATGCTTATAAAGCACGCCAGACGGTAAGTGAACGTCTTTCCGGAATCGAAGGGAGTCTTCCTGCCAATGTTGGAAATCCGGTTATGGGTCCCCAGTCATCGATTCTTGGAGAAATCATGATAATCGGACTGACATCCGATAGTATTTCGCAAGGAGAACTGCGCAGTGTGGCTGACCGCACCATCCGTCCGCGTCTTCTTTCTCTTGACGGAGTCAGCCAAGTGTCGGTAATAGGTGGCGAGGAACTTGAATACCAAATACTGCTCAGTCCGGAAAAGATGCGTCACTATGGAGTCTCTCTTTCCGACGTAGTTGATGCCACAGAGAATATGAATGTCAACGTTTCCGGTGGCGTGACTTATGAATACGGAAATGAATACTTGATAAAGGGTGTTGTGGCTACTACAGATGCTTCTGAGATAGCTGATGCTGCAGTGAAGAGTGAATCCGGCAAATCCTTTAAGATAGGAGATATAGCGGAAGTAAAAGTCGGTCCTAAAACTCCTAAGATTGGTACAGCCACATTGCGGACAAAACCGGCTGTGCTTATAACAGTCACAAAGCAGCCGGCTGTCGGGTCAATAGAACTTACCAAAGTAATTAATAAGGAGTTGCAAAATCTCAGTCATTCTCTTCCATCCAGCATAGAAGTTGACACTCAAATCTTCAATCAGAGTGAATTTATCCAGACTTCTGTAAGCAATTTGCAGCAGTCCTTACTTGAAGGAGCGCTGTTTGTGATAATTGTACTCTTCTTTTTCTTGATGAATCTCCGCACTACGATTATTTCTGTAGTTGCAATACCCCTTTCAATTCTAATCACAGTGATAGCCCTTTATTATATGGGTTTCACCATCAATACGATGACTCTTGGTGGCATTGCGATTGCAATTGGTTCGCTTGTGGATGATGCAATTGTAGACGTTGAGAATGTCTACAAGCGGCTTCGAGAAAACAGGATGAAAAGTGGCACGAAGCGGCTTTCGATAATAAAGGTGGTATATGAAGCATCTCGAGAAGTACGTAAACCTATTCTTAACTCAACTCTGATTATTGTTGCCTCATTTATTCCATTGTTTTTCCTCAGTGGTATAGAAGGGAGATTGCTGAAACCTCTTGGCATAGCTTTTATCGTGGCTTTGGCTGCCTCTACTGTAGTGGCTCTGACGCTGACTCCTGTGCTGTGCAGTTATCTTCTTGCCGGTGATAGCAAGAAGGAGGAAAAAGAGTTGAATAAGGAGCCGAAGACAGCTTTGTGGCTTCGTGAGCATTATTCTCTGATTCTTGACAGAGTGCTATTGCGTCCTCGGCCATGGATTATTGGTGTGTCAGTTCTCTTTGTCGTGTCAGTAGCTGTTTTCTTTACATTGGGCAGGAGCTTTCTTCCTGGTTTCAACGAAGGAAGTTTTACTATCAATGTCAGTGCCATGCCGGGTATATCTCTCGAGCAGAGCGACAGCATGGGTATAGCTGCTGAGCGAATCATTCTGTCAGTTCCTGAAGTGAGAAATGTGGCACGTAAGACAGGTCGTGCAGAGCTTGATGAGCATGCTTTGGGTGTGAATACTTCCGAAATGGAAGTTCCGTATGTTCTTGACAAAGGCAGGAATAAGAATGCAGTTGTGAGAGAGCTGAGAGAAAAACTTTCAGAATTGCCGGGCGTGAATGTTGAGATCGGTCAACCTATTTCCCATCGTATAGATGCTATGTTGAGTGGAGCTCAAGCACAAATAGCCGTTAAGATTTTCGGAGATGACCTTGACCGCCTCTATACGATTGGTCAGCAGATTGGATCGGAAATGAAGGAAGTGCCGGGAGTGGTTGATGTCAACGTGGAGCAGCAAATTTCACGTCCGCAACTTGATATTGTGCCAAGACGGGAGATGCTGTCCAAGTATGGGATTACGATTCCGGAGTTTGCCAAGTATGTTCAGATGGCAATTGGGGGAGAGGTAGTAAGTCAAGTATTTGTAGGTAATCGTCCTTACGACCTGACTGTGAAAGTGGAGGATATGAAACGCGATACCAAGGAGCGAATTGAAGATTTGATGATTGGCAGCAATGTCGGTATGATTCCACTCTCATACGTAGCTGATGTGAAAGTGGGAAGTGGTCCTAACACGATCAATCGGGAAAATGTAAGTCGTCTTCTAACTGTTTCAGCAAATGTTGATGGACGAGATCTCAAAAGTGCGGTCGATGAGATAAAGAAGACAGTAGCAGAACATGTAGAATTGCCTGAAGGTTATTTCGTGACTTATGGCGGACAATTTGAGAATGAGGAGGCTGCCTCACGAATGTTATCCCTGACATCAATCCTCGCTCTGATAGTGATATTCTTCTTGATTTATTCGGAGTTCAAAAGCGTGGCAGAATCTCTCACCATTCTTGTCAATATGCCTCTTGCGCTTATTGGTGGAGTGCTCATTTTGAGATTTACCACAGGAGATGTAAATATTCCTGCTATCATAGGCTTCATTTCACTAATGGGTATTTCTACCCGCAATGGTATGCTCCTTATCTCTCGCTACAACCGTCTGCGGTCTGAAGGATTTGGACTTGAAGAAACTGTCAAGAAAGGTTCTGCTGACCGTCTGCTCCCTATCATTATGACAGCTCTTACATCTGCATTGGCTCTTGTGCCGATTGCCGTGCGTGGAGGAGAACCGGGCAATGAAATTCAGTCGCCGCTTGCTATAGTTATTCTTGGAGGCTTGATTAGCAGTACTTTATTGAACATTTTTATCGTACCGGTGTTGTATCAGTGGATTCAAATAAGAAAAGAAAGGAAATCAACGGTTGTATAAGCTATTATAAACTATTCTATTAAACATGAATAAAAGATATTATTTAGCAATTGTGCCGGCACTATTGTGTAGTGCCGGGGCATTCGCTATCACCCCACAGGAAGCTGCTAACGCTATTCTTAGCCGGAATGGTGATCGCCTTCAGATAGCTGTAGAGCAAAATGCAAAAGACCTTGAAACTCGAACTCTTGCCAATGCTCCGGATCCGAGTTTGGAAGGGGATTATATGGTGATGCCTGAGGGTGTTGACAATCGTTGGAATGTAGCTATCGGTTATGAGATGGAATGGCCCGGCGTATATAAATCGCGTCGAGAACTGGGAAAAGCTATGCGTGAAGCAAATGCTGCCGAGGCAGATGCAGGAGTATATAATAAATATATAGAAATTTTAAAAGAAATTGGCACATATCTATATGCTGAGCGTCGCATAGCAATGATGCGCCATATCCAGTCGGCTACAGATTCCTTATATACTGCAGCGGTTAAAGCTACGAAAGGGGGACAAATGTCGCGCCTTAACTTGTCGAAGATAACTTTGGAGCAAGGGCGTGTCAATACACTGATTGCAAATCTGGAAGCTGAAAAAAATGGGAGTGAGGGAAGTCTGAAGACTCTCAATGGAGGCTATGATTGTGGAGCTCTCCTGAGGAGTATAGATCGCGAATGGGTGATGACTCCTACACATTCATTAGAAGAGTATCTGGAAGAAGCAAGGACAAATCCTGAACTTAAAAAAGCAATTTCAGAACTGGAAGTTGCTGAGCGAAACATTGGTGTGGCGAAAGCAGAAGGATTGCCAAATATCTCTATAGGTTATCATCACGATTTTGAGGATGCAATGCATTTCAATGGTGCTACCCTTGGCGTTTCCATACCATTGTTTGCCAACAGGGGCAAGGTTAAGGCAGCGCAGGCAGCTAAGGCTGTAGCGGAGTATCAGGTCACTGTGACAAATGATAAGGTGGAATCAGAGATAACTGCCCTGTATGAAGAGGTGCAACTTATTGACCAGGCTTTGAAAGTGCCGATGGAGGTGTTTGCTTCCACTGATTATAATACTCTTCTTTTGAAGGCGTATCGAGGCGGAGAACTTTCATTGACCGATTATCTTCAGGAGCGGTCATGGTTTAGCGAGGCACATCTCGATCTTCTCGAACTCCAATATCAGCGCGAGCAGCGTATGTGGCTATTGTCGCTTTTGTGCAAATAATTTAAGTGGATGAGACAGTAAGAAGCTATTGCATCCGACTATCGGCTGAAGCACTTAAATCACTCGAGATGGAATTTTTTAGGTCATCAGGAGTGTTAAAATGGGGTAAAAATGCCCATTTTAACACTCCTGATGGAAATTTTTGGGAATTTCAGCATTTCTCAGCTTCCAAGACTTTGATGAATTCATGCATGTTCGATGATGGATTTGTTGGCCAGACCATTTTCTCTGCCTTTATACTTGCTACATCCTTATTAGCCAGTAAATGCAATTGCTGATCCATTGTCAACTTACCTTTCATATATGCTTTCCATACTGGATGGCTTGACATAAGCTCCTTAAGTATTGAATCCGGTTGAACATACCTACGATGGTTCTTCGAATGCAGCATATACCACAATTCTATTGATGGATTAGATAATATGGTTGTGCCGGGAAGACTCATAAGTTTCTCCACAATGCAATCCACGTCAGCATCATATATGAAGAAGACCTGACAATCGTCATTTCTGGTAAGACCCAGCTCCTTCAAATATTGGTTTACAAGTCGTAAAGATATTGCATTTCCACTTACTTTTGTCTTAATTGTGATTGGCAGTCTATAATGCCGCTTTAATAGATTGACGTATTCCTCCTCCGTCTCTCCTTCACAGACAACAAGAAACACTTTATGAGGTTTGCGAGTCTTCTTATACCTTCGTTCTCTCATAACTGATCTAAATGCCGGAAATCAATGATTGAATATTCCCAATATATGGCACTCCATCGAAACGTCCCTGCAAATATGCCGCCCTGAGATCCGGAATACGCTCTATTCCATCATAGTCTGAGAGAGGTATGAATTCAGAATTCCCATTGGTATGTTTGGTGACCAATACTATCTGCTCGGGTCGCAGTTTATTAGTGTTAAAAAGCATGGGATTATGGCTTGTGAATACGAACTGCATGTTTTTCGTTGCCCTTATAGCATCTAATATGAATTCCGCAAGGTAAAGATGCAGTTTCAGATCAAATTCATCTAAAAATACAGTGCATCCATCATGTTGCTTCTTAAAAAGAACCATAAGAATAAAAAGAAGTCTTTTTGTGCCTTCAGATTCCTGTCTCTAATAAACATCTGACGCTGCCGACGAATAGAGAGGTG
>CAMWLX010000101.1 GCA_947175225.1 uncultured Porphyromonadaceae bacterium | reverse complement strand
ATTATTTTCCCTCTTGTTTTTCAATATTCATAAATATCAATAATTTTTATCGATGATGTTGATGCTGCCTTTTCATCTTCATCGTTTTATTTATTTTTTTATATTTTATAATTAGCATCCATGCGCATTCTGTGCATTGCTTTCGCATTCTAACGCATACTTGTGCATAACAAAAGGATGCGCAAGCATGCTAATGCATGCATCACGCATCCGTCAGTATGCTTATGCATGCATCACGCATACAAAAGCATTGAATAGGATATAATTTGCCGATTAAGATTATAACATTCTAATCCTAATACATAAACTAATCAATTTATTTACTTAACAATACAAACCATAACTATATTACATTTACGTTCTAAGGAAATAATTCGTCCTGTGGTATGCCGGTCAGATCACTAATTCTCAACATTGAATCCTTTCCCGGTGTCTGAATACCACTTATCCATTGCTGTACGGTCTTGTGGCTACGTCCGGTGACAGCTGCTATTGTCAGAATGAACTGTCTGGCCGGGTGTGGGGGTCGCTCTTTTGTCTTGAGCTTTTGGTAATACTCTTTTAATGTCATGATGATATTTTTTGAGTTAATATATTAGATTGACTAATCCGAAGGTAAAAAAATGCGGTCCTTCCCTATGCATATGCATGCTTTGCCACGATATTCTCCGCTGCATAATGGCTGGTCAGCTTCAAATGTCTCCAGTAAGATCATCAATTCTTCGACGTTTTTTGCAATCATATGTTTATAGATTAAAATGGAACATCTATAGACCGAGGCGTGATCCACTCTGGATGAGTAGGAGGATTCTTCTCGCGCCATCTATGATCCATTACCTTGTATCGATATTTGCCAAGATCTGCAGGGTCATAACCCATACTGCGAATGTAATCATCTGTTCGCTGTGATGTTCTTTCATTTTCGGCATATCGTTGATTTCTTTCGTCTATAGCTCGGTCTTTCTCGGCTCGGTCTTCTTCCATGCTCTTCCCTCTGGTGTGTCTTTGGGCATTAGGATCTTTTGCTCGTCCGGATTTGTAGATCCAGCTCCGGAAGTGGGAGAATGTATCTATCATATCCTTATGCCCTCCTTTAAGCCCTCGGAGCATGCACATGGCTCTAAAGTCCTGAAGAAACGTTAAAATCTCATCTTTAGACTTTCCGCTTTCCTTTGCCATGGCTTCAAGCCATGCATCGTCTTCTTTTATTGCTTGAATTTCTTTGTCAAGCCTTTCAGTCTCTTTCCCTTCAGTTTCATCGCTCACAATAGGAAGTTCCGGTTGTGGGATGTCTTTTGTCGCAGTAGAGTCTGGAGTACAATTTCCCCATCTGGCTTGTGCAGCAGCTCTGGCTCGCTCTTGCCGTTCTCGCTTTTTCTCTTCCATAAGTTGCATATGTGCAATCATTTCTATTGATTGGAATTTCTGTCCTTCGCAGACTATCTCGAATAGTCCAAAATCATAGATGACCGATCTTATGAGTTCTTTGTCGCAATCAAGATCCCAACTTAGGATTTCGTAGTCAAGATCTGCTTGAAAGTTTTCTGACATGCGGAGTCGTTCGAGCAGCATATGGTAAACTCCATATCCGGCAACTCCATGAGCCATTCGTAGACGTATTATATTGTCCTCATTACGTGTATTGGCGTAATGAGGGTAATAGGGCTGTTGTTTGTTTGTAGTGCTTGACATGTCTTTGCTTAATTATAGCCTTCCGGATTGGATCGCTGCGTGAAGCTTTGATTTGGGAAACAACAATCTGTTGTTGATCCTTACATAACACCCCAATATATCCTTTTTCTTATACACAGTATATTGATTCCATCCCAAAATTCGAGCAACATCCTTTGGGGTATAATATTCCTCTGTCTCTAACTTTGTAATTTCTTTTGCTGCAGATATTACATCCCCTCGCATCATACGGAAGAGCTCCTCCGCTATCATTTTTGCATCTTTGCGCGTTATTGCCATAATAATGTATTTGATATTGTTAAGTAAATTTTTCTTAAAATAGTGTAGGTATTCTTTGATGGTCCAGAATTCGTTTTCTGGCACCTTCATAATATTGTTTATCTATCTCAATACCCATAAGGTGAAAACCAAGATAGTGACATGCTATGGCGATACTTCCGCTCCCGAGGTGCGTGTCCAATATCTTCCAACCTTTCTTTGCGTAAGTTTTCAAGAGCCACTCATACAAAGCCACAGGTTTTTGAGTGGGATGGATTCTTACCTCATTCTTTTTCTTGTTGCCCTGCATTATCCGACCCTCATAAATATTTTTCCCTTGAAGCATTCCATTCCACATAAAGGGGAAAAGACGCACAGAGTCGAAAAGGTTAGTGGCTGCAATCTCACAGTCTGAGAAGCTGCTATTCCCATTGCATTTGTCCCATATTATCCTTCCTGGTGGAAACTGATGGATATAATAATTGCATCCCCATACGATAAAATAGCGGGCAACTCTTTCAAGTTCTTTGAAGTATTCTTCGTCCGGGACTTTCCATTTTTCTGAAACCGGATAATCCCGTCTTTGTATACTGGTTGTTGATATAGCATTACCATAAAAGCGTCTGCGTTCCGGACCACTGAAGTATGGAGGATCAACAATGGCGAGATCGAACGAATGTGTTGTCAATTCCCGGAGTACATTCATGCAATCATCATTTATCAGAGTTATTTCACCTAATCTTTCCATAATTAATCAAAGATATTGTAGTCTGAGTTGACGAAGTTGCCCGGGCAGTCTTCACGTTTTATGTTGAGGTAGCTGAGAAAACTATCCTTGAGGTAGATCTTCTTGCCCTGTCTTGACATTTCAACAAGCCGGTCCATTAACCTCCGCATATCAATCCACTTGTAATCCATCTTCAGTCCACTCATCGTACCAACCTTGTAAAGGTCGCAAACGTCCTTTGTGGCATTTATCATATCGAGTGATTTCACAGGATCGATAATCGGTTCGATGCTGGCAAAAGTCTTAAATCCCATATAGTGCAGTTTTTTCATGGCTTCGACGCGCTCCTGATTGGAGGATGCTCCCGGCTCAAGATCGTCAAAGCCCGTCAGCGTGAAGCCGAAGGCGGTCAATTCCGTATCCAAGCAGAGCAAACCCAAATCGAATGTAATATCAGCTCTTTTTGTAAGAATCTTTACGGGGACATCACATTTTTCAGCCATTATCGCTGCAGTGTATGTCAGAGCCGAGGTTTGAGGAAGCAAAGGATCTGTCGTGAAACTGAAAAGAAGGCCGTGGTCTGCCAGTTCTTTTCTATTCATCCAAAGTTCTCTCTCGAACACCTTCAAAGCGTGTTCTGGACTCTTGAAGCACTTCTTAAGCTTTGGATCGGTGCTCCACAATCTGCTCAGATTACCACGCTTGCAATAGCAATACTCGCAGTCGTTGGAGCATCCGGTGTAGAAGTTGCACGCCCAAGGCGAATACTCTGCAGCTTTTCCTGATGGCTTATATATGGCTTTCCCTCTATATATTCTCATACCCTTTTACCAAGTTTAATAATAAACATCTTTCTATATTTTCTCCTCCGGCTTATCGCCAATATCTATCCTGTCGTACCAAACGAACATCAGGGGAAGATCAAGTATCATAACGTTTTTCTTTTTTCGGCAAGAAAATCTGCGAGTCTTTTCCGTCTTCTACATTCAATAATATTCCCTATAAGCAATACAGAGTTAGCTATGGAGAGACCTATAAAATCTAAAAAATCTATCGGTCGTCCCAAATACTGTTCTAATAGACTGTTAAGACATAAAAGAATGCATAATGTATTAATCGCTATTTTGATTTTTACATTCATATCTTTCTTCCCTTTATCTGGTTGATCTTTTCTTTCATTCTCATTTCAGCTGCTTCGACATTTGATTTCTTAATGTCAAGTTTTCTGCGGGCTTCTTTGAGGTCCTGATCGGATGCTTCATCAAAGAACATATTACTTTCCCTTTCGTGATTCACATATTCGTCAATCATATTTTGGATTCTGGTGACTTGTGCTTTAGCCGCGGTTAGTTTCCTGAGATCGGAAGTCAGTATAGAATCATTTCCCAATCGCTTGTCATAATAGAAGTAATAACAAGATATATTCTCTCTCGGAAACTGACATTTATATCTTGCCTGTCTCCATTCCGGTACCCACGAACGTCTCTCATATACCTCTCTTGGGAGATCATAAGCATAGAGTAGATGAATATTTCCCACATTATCGGTATACTTTATAGAAATATGTACCCAATGCTGAATCCCAAGTTCCTTTTCAGCCTGAGCATAATGTTTTGCTATTGAAAACCAATCATCAATATTCTCCTGAGCCATATATTACGCTACTTGTTTAGAATGATATTCTGTCAGATCAAACTCCCTCAGTCCACCACAAAGAGCCTCACACCACTTACGCGCTATGGTTACTTCCACTGCATTGCCTAAAAACTTCTTCTGCTCGGCTTGGGTGCCGATAAGAACATAATCTTTAGGGAAACCTTGTATAAGTTTTATCTCATCAATCAAGAGCAACCGCATCTTGATGTCGACGATACAGTATAGCGCCATAAATTCCTTAATCTTGACCATCATGGGTAAATCCGACTCGTAGATTTCGATAGCAACGTCTCCTGTCTCTGTCATTACAAGATAAGGAGGGCGCTTATCTATCCGGGCAATGAGGGTGAAGCAAGGATCTTCTAAAGAAGATCCGGCAGATGTAAACTGAGGATTCATCAGAAAGCGGTCACATGTTACAAGCTTCTGCTTGGGGTTTGTCATTATTGATCCCGCAACAGTGTCAACAGATGTGGGTCTGCCGTTGCCATATTGATTATCTAAGAAATGGCAACTTGCAATTCCAATTTGTCCTACAGTACAGATATTAGGTGCAGGATCTTCTATGGAATGCCCGGTATTTTTAAATCTGTAGTTGACTACAAATCTTTCAATATTAATTACTGATACTTTGTCTTTTGATGTCAAGGTCGGTGCCGGTTGATCAATGCTTTTGTTATAACCGTTTCCATAATGGACCGAAATAAATGCATGATGGTCTACGGTGGTTATTGTGCCGGCTGGATCTTCCACTGATGAGTTCTTGCTGTAGGGGTCTCCGCTGAATTGTTTTGACAGGAAACAAACCTTTGCAAGTCCCAGCCTGTTCTGAGTCGCTACAGTAGGACATGGATTATCAACAGACGGTGGACAATATTTCCCGGTCTTATGGTTAATGGAATTGTACTTGATAAGGAATGCATCCTTGCCTCCGGCTACAAACTTAATCAAACCGGCATATATCCTTCCAAGTGTATTTTCAGACAGTGGTTTCTTACGCCCGAAGATACTTTCCCCTTCGTTTGAGAAGTCAAGCACATCCTTGACTGGTTTCCATGGTTCAAGATCATCTTCAAAAAAATCTGCTTTACTTCGTTTGCAATGGGTTTGTTCTGGCCATACAATAGGTAATCCTTTCTTAGCAAAGATGCCAAAGAAACGTTTTCGGCTCGTGTATGCTCCATAATCAGCTGCGTTCATTATTCTTCTCTCGAAGCCATAGCCATACTTCTTGACGTTTCTGACCCAACGCAGATAGCAGCGTCCGCGATCCATGGATACAGGCCTTCCTTTCTCGTCCACATCACCCCAGCTTTGGAACTCCTCAACATTTTCAATCTGTATATAATCCGGATCGATGGCTTCTATATATCGGAAAAGATGCTCTGCAAGAGTCCGGCTATCCGCATCCCTTGGTTGTCCTCCTTTAGCTTTACTGAAATTCGTGCATTCGAGCGAAGCCCATAGCACCACGAGTGCATCTGGATTCTCGGTCTTGCACTTACGAACATGTTCCACCAGAGGGGAAAGTTCTAATGTCCGGATATCCTCGGTGAAGTGCTTGGCTTCGGGATGATTGCTTGCATGTGATGCTATGGCATTTGCGTCGTGATTGACACAAGCAATCACCTTGGCGCATTCCTCGCCATCCAGCCTTGCGGTGTTGATACCGCTAGAAGTGCCACCGGCTCCGCAAAAAAGGTCTATATATAGTAAGTTGATCATATCAGATTGTTTTGTGTTTGTTTCTAAGGGCTTTTTATTTAGTTGCAATGTCCATGAGAGCTTTTTCTATTTTTCGGAGTTCAATACGGTCAACTCGGGATATACAGTCGAGTAGTATGAAGTTAGCCTCTAATCTACGACGCTCCAGATGTCCGTCGGATGTATTGCATCCTGCCAACTCCATGCAGCTCTCTACTGCCTCCCTCTCTTCAGTGTTGAGCATTATGCGACATGATTTTGCATACTTGACCATCATCACAGCGACGGCTTCCTCTTTATCCTTTAATATCTTAATCTCATCCATATTCTTTCAGATTGTTTCATATTATCTCGTATTGTATGTTGAAATGGAATTCTTTGCAAAGTTTCTTCACTTGACTATGCCGATACGGATCTGAACCACAGGGAATGTAGATGAGTCGTAGGGACGTATCGCATGACACCCCTTTTCGTCTTAACCGATAAAGAAGATTGGCACGACGTTTCAAGTGAGCTGTATTTGTCATTTCAGGACGGTTGTTGATGTTCCGATTCTATGGGCATGAATAATTGTTTGATTCTTTCCCATAAAGAAGGTTTTGCCTCGTGGATTACACGCTTCAATGCAACATTCTCCTCCTCTGAATCCTCGAAATAATGGCATTGGTAGTGACAGTGTTTCTTCTGAAGATCGCAGTTAAGGCAACATTCAAAAAAACCAACAAGGATAGGTGAATAATCTTTTCCCGCTATTGTGATTATTTCTTTTTTCATAATACTCTGATTTTAAGAAAACCTACAAACATCCACAGTCTTCTCCTTACGGTTCTTCATACAACGGTATTTCCTTCCCATTTGCTTGGATATTCTTCCGGCAAGTATCCTTACTGAGTTTGCCTTGCTGTCAGGCCATGCCGTTATTTCCCCCGGTTTCATATTGATCAGGGTATTCTTAATTGGTACAAAAGGGAGATAGTCATTGTCTGGAATGACAGTGCGCTTTATATTTTCATTATTAAGATTGAAGTCACTATTGCAATTCGTTACCATATTATCTGATATTAGATGTTTGTTTTCTGCTTCCATGCCTAATTACCCATTCTTTGATTTCCTTTGATTTGATTTATTGTCGGCAAACCGGAAATTCACGTTGAACTGTTCATCAAGGACAAGAGCTGCATCAAAGGATTTACCGGCTTTGCTTTTAAAACCTTTTATAACTCCTGTCTTCTTTTTTGTAAGTAGATCGTTAATCTGTTTGTCAGTAAGTTGTTTGTCACATTTATTACGAAAAATCACGAATCCGCAGTCTTCATTGGTGCATTTCACAACTTTTGGATAAAAATGAATAGTCTTCGCCTTGCATTTTGGGCATTCAAGCCCGGTAGCCTCCTTGAAGTCGATTTGAGTTGATAGCAGTTCTTTAGTAATCTGCACGGTATACTCCTCAATGCCTTTATGGAATGCTTCGGAAGACAATTCCCCCGTCTCTATTTTGTAAAGATCGTTTTCCCAGACACCTGTCAGTTCTACGTCAGATATCCTTTTATCTTTGACGATATTGAAAACGGCAAGTCCCTTCTCTGTAGGCACTAAATTCTTTTTATCGCGCACTATATACTGACGCGAAAAAAGGGTCTCAATTATGGCAGCTCTTGTCGCTGGAGTGCCAATGCCGCATTCTTTCATTCTGGCTTTGATCTCGTCATCCTGCAGTTCTTTGCCTGCATTCTCCATGGCAGCAAGCAGACTGCTTTCTGTATGCAACGGTTTGGGTTTCGTTTGCTTCTCGAGAAGTTCTGCACCTGATATCGGAAGATTTTCACCTTGACGAATCTGTGGCAGATTGTTGTCGTCTTCATTGTCGCTATCCAGATCGTTAAACACCATCCGCCATCCCGGAACTTTAACAATTGTTCCTTTTGTCATGAAGTCACAATCTCCTGCCGATAGTACTACCGTGGTGACATCCTTGACGCATTTTCCGGAGAATGCTTCAAGCATTCGTCCGGCTACAAGCTCGTAGATGGACCGCTCATCGTCTGAAAGACTTCCGGGCAAATTCTCTGTTACTATCAGAGCATGATGGTCGGTGACTTTGCTGTCATCAATACTACGCCTGTTAAGAGCAGTTCCAGCTAAACCCTTTGCATAATTGGTAAATCTTGGATATTTCGTAAGCAATGAGATTCTCTCCGGGATCTCTTCAAAAACATCTTCAGAAATATATCTGCTACCGGTTCTTGGGTATGAGAGCACCTTTTTCTCATATAGACTCTGAGCCAAAGATAAGGTCTTGTCGGCTGAGAAATTCAGTTTAGTGTTTGCCTCTTTTTGAAGAGAGGTGAGATCATATAGTAATGGTGGTTCCTGGTTTGTTTCCTTTTGCTCTACAGATTTAACAAACAAATGCCCGACTTCACGAACTTTTGCAAGTACAACATTTGCTTCAGTTTCTTTTTCCCATTTGGATATTGACTGAGCAGTGAAATCAATTCCTCCGGAGTTAGTGTTGACTTTCAGTTGCCAGTATTTCACCGGGGTAAAGTGTTTGTTCTCCAGATATCTTGTGCAGATCATTTTCAAAGTGGGTGTCTGTACCCTGCCAAGGGAATACACACCCTTGCCGGCTGCCACACTCAGCGACTGCGTGGCATTGATCCCAATAAGCCAGTCAGCCTCACTTCGAGATTTGGCTGAAAGGTATAGATTGTCATATCGATTACCCGGCTGCAGATTATTCATCCCTTCACGGATGGCTCTGTCGGTAAGACTGCTTATCCACAAGCGCCGAAACAGTTTACTGCAATCAAGATATTTATATATATATCGGAAGATGAGTTCACCTTCACGTCCTGCATCAGTCGCTACTACTATGCTATCACATTTACCAAGCACATCCTTTATCACTTTAAGCTGTTTCAGCACGCCCGGATCAGACTTATATCCCTTTTCAGCTTTTATCTGACGTGGTATCAATTGGAAGCTTGAGGGGAGAATAGGAAGGTGGTCTCTATTGAATGATGATACTCCATACGCATCCGGCATTGCAAGCTGGATCAAATGACCGAAAGCCCATGTGACCATGTAGCCATTGCCTGTTAGATAACCCTCACAACGTTGATTAGCACCGATAATCTTTGCGATATCGGTTGCAACACTCGGTTTTTCTGCAATTACAGCTATCATAGATCAGATTTTATTATTGTGGTTTATGAATGATGCGCATATGATAGCCTTGTCCAAAGCATCAGACATTGCTTTTCCATATGTATCATATAATTTTTCAGATTTATCAACTATTTCTAAAGATTCAAGCCAATATATGTTGAAGCTATAAATCCTTCGCCCGTTATCATCTTTTTGAGGAGTGAAAGCTATGAAGAGATTTTCCTTTTCTATTAACCATCGGTGTGCCGTTTCTCGAGTAGGAGCAGATATATAAATTCCGGCATTCCAATTATCCGCCTGAGTCTTGCTTCTCTCAAGAAGTATTGATCCGTTTACCTGCTCATGGTATACGGACCAGCAAGGCCAATCAAAACCTAATCTTTTGAGACGGCTGCTTTGTTCATATGTACATATAGTTTCTTTTGTCATAACTTTACATTTTTTTAACATTATCTTGGTTTTTAGCTTGATATTCACTAATTTTGTAGG
>CAMWLX010000100.1 GCA_947175225.1 uncultured Porphyromonadaceae bacterium | reverse complement strand
AGAAAATATTGGGGATTTTGACTCTCGTTTTACTTGTGTTGGCTTCAGCAGCGTGCAAGAGAAAAAATGAGGCGAAGGAGCGGATTCAGGCAGAACGGGAGAAATGGGAGGCTTCGCTTCCTGACTCGCTCAAGGCTGTAGAGCGTCAGACTGACTCTATAAAGGCAGAATTGCAGGCTCTTAACAATAGTTTTGAGGCCATGGTGCATACTTTTGAATATGTTGACAATCCTCGGGAAGTGGAAGGCTACTACATTGCCGGAGCCTGGAAAGGAATCTATCCATTGAAAAAGACCGGGCTTGTGGCGAGGATCACAAAAAATGAAAAACTTGAGCTTATTGCTGCGCTTGCAGGTGGAGCTCATTTCGACAGATTGCGCGTTGAGAGCAATGGCCAGACAGCTGAGACATCTGTAGTGAGACATGATCAGGCACTCAATTACAGGATGACAGGATTAAATATTGTCTGCTTTTCAGACAGTGCCGCCACTTCGTGCGCACGGTTGATAGCTGAAAACAATGGCAGCGACATTAAGATAGTGTATCTTGAAGGTGATCGCCAGACTGGCACACTCTCCTACCCTAAGCAAGATCAGTCTACCATGATGGCTACTTGGAACCTCTATGAGGTTGCTTCACGCATTTCCCGCGATGAGCGTATGATACCGATTCTCGCAAAGAAAGGCGCCATTATCTCTCAAAAGATCGAATCGCTGAAGAAGTAACGTTGTACGTTATACGTTGTACGTTATACGTTGTACGACAAAGCCTAACTCAACATCCAACGTAAAACATAAAACATAAAACGCAAAGTATTACCCTTAATATATAACCCTATGAATCTTTCAGCCAAAGACCTCGAAACTCTTGCAAAAAGAGGCATATCAGAGGCAAAACTCGAAGAGCAGCTCATAATGCTCAAGGAAGGATTTCCTTACCTAAAAATTGAAGCAGCGGTCACTCCAGGCCACGGACTCACTGTGCCATCTCCGGAACTCATCCACCAGAGTGAGGAAATGTGGAAAAAATATCTTGCCGGGGGCGCAAAAGTGATGAAGATGGTGCCTGCCAGCGGCGCAGCATCACGTATGTTCAAGGATCTTTTCTCTTTCCTGAATGGCAAGAGCAATAAACCGGACAACGACTTCATGAAGAAGTTTTTTGAGAACATAGAGAAATTCGCATTCTTCGGCAAGTTGAACTTCCTTTGCCTCCAGCTTTTCGGCTATAGTGTGGCAAGCCTTATCAAGATGGGAAGATACAAAGATGTAATCGACGTACTTCTCAACAAGGTAGGTCTCAACTACGGCAAACTTCCTAAGGCTCTTCTCGAATTCCATAAGGAAATGGGAGGAAGCCGCACGCCGCTTCAGGAGCATCTCGCTGAAGGAGCACAATATGCAGCCGGCAAAGATGGGAAGGTGCATCTCCACTTCACAGTATCTGAAGAGCATGTGCCTCTCGTAGAGGCTAAGCTTGAGGAAATCAAATCTGTTATGGAGCATGCTTACGGCGTGGAATATGATATTACTTTAAGCGTGCAGAAGCCTTCGACGGATACAGTTGCTTCAAATATGGACGGCACTCCATATTATGAGAATGAAGAACTTTTCTTCCGTCCCGGCGGTCATGGAGCCCTTATCGAGAATCTAAACGACCTTGATGCCGACGTGATATTCATAAAGAACATCGACAACCTCGTGCCGGATGCTCTCCGCCAGCCGACCATCACATATAAGATGGTGCTCGGAGGTATTCTGGTAGGAGTGAAGGCAAAAATCGACAAGTATTGCGAAAAACTCGCCAAGGGAGTACCATCAGGCGAAGAGATGGTAGAAATGCTTGATTTCTTGCGTCATAAACTTTGCGGGACCCACGACAAGGCTTCTGAAATGACTCCTGAAGAACTTCGCGACTATCTCTTCAGCAAATTCAACCGTCCGACTCGCGTATGCGGTATGGTGAAGAATGAGGGAGAACCGGGCGGTGGTCCGTTCCTCGTATATAATCCGGATGGCACTGTAAGTCCTCAGATTCTTGAGTCATCTCAGATTAATCCGAATGATAAAGAGGCTCAGAAACTGCTTAAGGAGGCAACACACTTCAACCCGGTTGACTTGGCTGTATGCACCAAGGACTATAAGGGAGAGAAATTCTATCTTCCCGATTATGTAGATAAAGCTACAGGATTTATCTCAATCAAGAGCCGCGAAGGCGTAGAAATCAAGGCACTTGAACTTCCGGGACTCTGGAATGGCGCTATGAGCGACTGGAACACCGTAATGGTGGAAGTACCGGTAGAGACTTTCAACCCGGTGAAGACTGTCAACGACCTGCTCCGTCCGACACATCAGCCATCGTAATAGATTGAATGATATGACAATCGGCTGCTTTCTCAATGAGGGCAGCCGATTTATTCTTTGTAGGGAATTTTACTTGGATGCATCCTTGAAGGAGCTTTCCTTGAAGATATTCTCCATATCTTCTATCTGCTTTCTGCAGGATTTGGTAATGCTGATGGTGTCGGAAGCAAGCTTTATGAGATCCTCAATATCCAGTTCTTTCTTTCCTTTATTATCTAAAGATCGGAGGAAGCACTGCTCCATTGCCTCATTAACCACTGCCTCGATATCAGCACCATTGAAGCCCTTAGTGTTTGCAATCAGACTCTTGAAGCGCGATGAATTATTCTTGATTTTCTTCCAATCGTCAGTTCTTTTCTTATTATTTGCTATATGAACCTCAAAGATCTTTTCCCGCTCACTGTCATTGGGGAGGTTTACGCAGAAGATCTCATCAAAGCGACCCTTACGTTTGAATTCAGGCGGAAAAAACCTTTCTCGATCTCATCAATCCAAAGCACACATGGAGCGGCAGCCTCTGCTATGCGGATCGCCTTACGAAGGTTCTCCTCGCTCTCGCCCTGATACTTTCCCATGAGGCTACCCATATCCATCTTAAGAAGAGGAACGTCGAAAAGGGCGGCGGTAGCCTTAGCGCAAAGAGACTTACCACATCCCGGCATACCGACGATAAAGACTCCCTTAGGCACGTTGACACCAAACTTCATGGTATCTGTCAGATTCTCCATCACCTTCGCTTTCTTCCGCAGATAGGATTTAAGAGTGTCAAGTCCACGTATATCTTCAATTCGCTCGGGAGTATCCACAAGGTCGAGAACTCCGGAATTCCTTACCATCTGCTTCTTGCGCACGAGAATCATATCCTTGTCCTCAGCACCCAAGGTTCCGTTGTTAGACATCGCAATGTCAAGCATACGATCGATTTCAAACGCTGTAAGTCCTTTCAGGGTCGGAAGGAGCTTCTCTAAGTCAGTTTCAGTGAATTTGCTACTGTCATATCCATTATGATGCCCGCATCATTCCTTCTTCAAGAGACAAAACCTGCTCGAAAACCTGACGAAATCTTAATAAAAAAATAAGTCTAAACAACTTCAAAGCCAGCAATAAATCACTGACGTGAGGAAATAATATCTGACTTGAAACTTGCAGGATTAGATAATTCTTTGTACTTTTGTGCAAATAAACTACAACAAAATGGGTAAGGTGACCACTTATATACAATCGCTTGAAGTAAACGATTACAAATCATTTAAAGGACAAACTATTTTTCAATTCGCTCATGTTGACAAAGACAAGAGCGGACTATATGACCTTCCCCAATGCTCAGTATTCTTAGGAGACAACGGTACCGGGAAGACAAATCTTCTGAAATTGATTGCCAATCTCCTGCCAAAACGAGTTACTATTCAGGATATCCAGTCTCAGCCCAACACCGATGTACAGGATATGAAGGTTGGAATAGAGGTTTCTGTAGGAGAAGAAAAGATTAGTTCGCCCAATAACGTTTGGAATTTCTCACATCGTCCTGCTGTAATAGAAAGATATATAGATCCCAAATATTCAGTTTATTCGCAGTATGTTGTGTATAATGGACAAGTAAGTAATATCTCCAATACAAATTTTAGAATCTTGGGATCAACCAAGAAAATAGGGAATCTTGCTTTTTCATCTAAGAAAAGAATAGGATATAACAGTCGCCTAAACTTTGTAGAGTATGACGAACCATCTTTTGATAATGTTATCATTTATGGCTACGGTGTGAATCGTTTTGCTGACACTCAAAGAAATCTTGGGTCTGAATATACCTGCGACACCTTATTTTACAATGATAGACCACTTCTGAATTTTGAGGAATGGCTGCTACAGCTTGATATTGCAAGTAAAGATAAGACCCAAGGCGCAAAAGCGCATAGACGAATCAGGCAAATCAAAAAAATTCTCAAGGATTCCCAACTGCTTCCTGGAGTCATAGACTATCGCGTGTATGTGGATGATAATCTGCATTCATCAATAAGGTTTAGTACGGAATACGGAGAGCTTACTTATAAAGACTTAGGTTATGGGTATCAGTGCATGATGGCTTGGGTCTTTGACTTCATCAAGAAGATGTTTGACCGCTATCCTGAATCAGAGAATCCACTTTGTGAGCCAGCTATACTTTTGGTGGATGAAATCGACCTTCACCTTCACCCTCACTGGCAACGTCATGTATTGAGAGATCTTTGTCAACTCTTTCCTGCAACACAGATCATCGTCAGTACGCACTCACCCTTGGTAATTCAGTCTGTATCAAGCATGAACCTTTTTCTACTTACCAATGAAGATGGAAAGACCAAAGTCAAAGAATACGGAGACAAGACCTTTCAAGGCTGGACAGTGGAAGAGATTCTCCATGAACTAATGTGCCTGGATTCCGACACACGTTCTGACGAATATAAGGATTTACGCTTGAAGTTCGAAAACGCAATGAATACCAATAATGTGAAAGAAGGTCTTAAATATTATGAAAAACTTAAGACCATGCTTCATCCATCCAGTGTAGAGACAGACCTGCTCAATATGGATATGAATCAGTTAAGGGCATCTGAACTATGATAAAACTGACATTGCCTCCACGCCCGGACTTTCTCACCGATGAATTAGTAAACCAACTGACTGAAAAGTATAAGGCGGATAAAGAAGCCCGTGTTTGGGATATCAAAATCTTAAAGGAGGCCCTACTTAAGTTAAGTAATAATAAATGTGCGTTCTCAGAAGTCGTATTGAACGAGGAAGGAAAATACATGCAGATAGAGCATTTCTATCCTAAGAGCAAATATCCAGATAAAGTCATGGAATGGGGAAATCTACTTCCATGCCTCAATTTATGCAATTCAAGAAAAAGAGATATCGACCCAAGCAGATATCCACTTGTCAATCCATTTTTTGATGATCCGAAAGATTTCTTTTATATCGAGAATGGAAGGATTAATGCTTTAGACAGTAAGAATAAAAAAGCCATCAACACCTTAGAGGCATACGACCTTAATAATCCCGGACATTTAAGGAAACCTCGCCTTTGCAGCGTAAACAAAGTTCAGGACATACTGGTATTGATTAAGGATGCCTTTCCACAAAATCCATTGATAGGAAAGAATCGTCTAAAAGCAATTCTTAGGGATTGTGGAAGGACTTCCGAATATTCAGCGGCAAAATCAACAGCAGTTCTTGAAGATGAAAATTATAGGAGACTAAAAAGAATCCTTACTGAAAGAAATGAATGGGATGAAGACCTGAAAATACTTGAAGAAGATCTAATCTTCTGTAGTCTTCCCAGACCACCAAAATCTTTATAAATCAAAAAAAATAAGTTTAAACAACTTCATATTATTCACATTTGCAAATCTGACAATCCGCGAAATATATCCAAAAAGAATCCGGAGTATGGTCAATACCACACTCCGGCTATTTTTTGAAACAAAGCACATGATATAAAGACTCAGTGACGTAGGAGTTTCGATGTTCCAAGGAGAACCCCATCTTTTTCCGCTCTCAGGATATAGGCTCCGGAGGGAACGTCGGGATAAAGCTTGAGGGTAACGCCGGGGACGGATCTCAGCATATTTGACAATACGCAGCGTCCGTCCATTGAATGGAGCGACAGGTTTATTAATCCTTCCTCAGAAATATCAACTGATATTTCTGAATCAAAAATCCTTGGCGAAACATTCAACACATTCTCTTCCTCGACTATCGAAACAGCATCCGACTCAGGAAGAAATATAGATAATTCTTTTTCCGAAAATCCATATTCATTTTCCACAAACATGCTTGCACTGAGACCTTTTACTGACTCAGTTGCATACGGATAAGACAACATGATATATCCATCTTCACCATTATCTTGGCGTTCGATAACAGAAGCTCCAGGAGTGAACCATGTGACCGTAGGAGTCATCGAAAAGGAATCGCCGGATGTGAACGAGCAACCGGTGCAGAACTCAGGAGCGCGCCATTCAAGTGTGCCCTGGCCTTCCACTTCTGTATCCTGATATCCATGTATACCTACCTTAAACTCACCGGAAGCCTCATTGCTGAAAAGGGACTCACCGTCTGTCTCACCTTCAAAGTCAAAGTATCCTATCACTCCATCAGGAAGGGAATTTGCTTTTATATCAGCCATAGCAAGAACTGCATCTTCTTCCGAGAGAGCCTTGCTCCATACCATGAAATTATCCACATTACCTCTCACGGAACCAATCTTGTGAAGATACCCACCGAAAGCCACTACATTATCCTTCTTCCAGGCTCCAACAGGTCCGGCAAAATCAACATCTCCATCCTGCTTCTCATCACCAAGCGACCAAGATGTGACCTGCTGGCGCTCACCATTTATGAATAGAGCCGGCTTCACACATCCATTTTCATCAAATTCAAAAGAGTAAGCCATATGATACCAAGCACCGGGATACATCTTCATGCCATCAAAACGATAGGAGGCATCTTTCCCTGAAGCCATGCGGATAGTGAAAGCATCGCTCCTCCCCTCTTCTGTCAGAGTATGCCACATCCAGCCCCAATTGTTGACTGACCATGGATCACCTTTATGGCGAATGTTCAAAGCATGCACCGACTTATTTTCAAAGCTTTCCGGTTTGAACCAGAAACTTATTGCAAAAGACTCTTTTGAATCAAGACCGGTTTCTTTAAACCGGAAACCCAATCCGTTATCTCCCACTTTTACTCCTCTTGGCAAGAAAGAGCCACCGGCATCGATAGCATATTCTATCTTGGGTGTAGGCGTAGATAAAAAGACAGCTGCAGGCGACACACCATCAAAACTCTCACGGACTTCACTTCCGGGTACATCCAACGAAAGGATCTTAGGCACATCACCATTATCTGCTCCAATCACCTGTACGAATCCCTTAAGGATCCTTACTGTTTCTGCCGTTCCTGAATCAGTGTTTTCTAAACCGTTGACAGTAAGATCATAGATGCCGGGAGTCTGCAGGCCGGAACGCACATTAAAGACAAAAGCATCCTGAGACTCTGCCACGACCTTGCCATTGCAATCGGTCAGAGTCCAATCAGCTGTCTCATGCTCAGGATCTGCATAATATATTTCAAATCCCTCGTTAGGGTGGATGACATTATCCGAAATCAAGATATCATCCGAAACAGTATATACCGCCATAGGATCCAGCCATTCGCCCCAACATATCTCACTTTCTGTAAGATGATCCAAAGCCAAAGCACTTACACCGAAGCGATACTTTGCCCCAACCCCCATTAGATTCGGAACAGAAAACATAAGTCCAGCCCATGAGGTGGTCATACCCATAAGAGTCGGTGAGTCTTGTTCCTGCTGGGCATAGAGTTTAAACAGAGAAGTATTCACATCAGAGTTGTAGCAGACGTCATTTCCCTTGTCGTTGGGCATATGGAATATAATCTTGGCATCCACTCCGTCATGACGCGCGCTCAAGATTTGAGAAGACTCCACTACAGGACTTTCAATAGCCGCCTTATAGGCAGATGGACGCTTGATGGACAATTCACCAAATCGCATGTCAAGGTCGGCGGCATCTTTGAAATGCAAGGCAATCATAGTGACTTCTCCTCCATCAGGCAGCATAATATCGCTTCCAACCGTAAACTTTCTCTCTGTCCACACCAATGGAGTAGCCAAAGCATTCACATCCATCACTTTCATAGACTCCTCATCCAGAGGTTTCGATTCCTCACCCTTGAGCGACATGACCAAGAAAGCGTCAGCAGAGCCATTGAGAAGCTTATAGCGGAATGTTATCTCATCGCCTGCCTTCAATGGGAACTCAGTCTTGAAAAGGTGTAAGTATTCATCCGAAGCATCACCGGATACGCGAATGGTGGACCCACCATTCCAAGCGTCATCCCAGACAAACTCAGCTTTCAATCCATCAGTGGGGAGATCGGCAGCATCGCGACCCAGGAAACTCGAGGAGAACCACCACATCCATGTGGGCAAATAATCTTGCGCTGCTATATTATACCATTCAGAATCATGACACCGCATACCTTTCCAATTGAAGAAGCGTCCGTTGCCAAGATTGAAATAGGTGATGAAGGGTTCATCGTCAAGATTCCATTTCAAGGCGGAGCGAGCCGACATCATCTTGGACATGCCGGAGAAATCATCCTTGGCAGCAGAATAAATCAGGGAGTTAGTCGTAGGCAAAGACGCTATTGGGTTATGAACTCCGTTGGTAAACCAGTTCATCATCCTATTCAAATAAGTGCGCTGCCGCTGTATGGGTGATGATCCTTGTTCGGCACGGCTTTCAAAAAACATATTTTCAGAGTGAGCACCCCAAAGACCGATTGAGACGGGATATTGCTCGAGAAGTGTCCATATTTCCTTGCTTGAATTATGAGGCTCCCGTCCCTGCATATTTATTCCGCAATAGATGTCGAGAGGAGTGCGCCCATATTCCTTGGCATTAGAAACAGTGCTTTCAAGTATCTTTGAAAAGTTCCAATTATAATTGAGGAAAAGAGATGAGCGAATATTATCACCGTATCCCCAAAGATCTCTGTTATGGGCGGCAAGACCACGATCAAAAGTAATTTTTCCGGCTTTGTTAGTTCCATCATACCAAATGAACTCTGCAAGAGGATTCTTACCATCTGCTTTCATCAGCTTGAGAGTATTCTCATGCAGGTCAGCAAGGTTGGTGACAATCGATGAGGCAGCGCTGAATTCAGAATTATATCCTATACCGTCTACTCCATAGTAGAGTAAATAGTCGGAAAGTTTTTCCGGACCTACTTCAGCAAGGGAAATAAGAGCTTCTTTCCATTCCTTTGATATATTGCCATAGGGAATAGATGCAAGGGCACTGACCGAGACTCCGTTTTTATGTGCAACATCAAGAAATCCTCCCGGCACCCGGATAAGCGGGCTTGACCAGTTGCCATAATGAGTGATATAGCTCCACATCGGGAATACCTCACTGTCGAAAACACCGTCAGGGAGAGCATTAAATTCCTGATTGTTGGCAGGAACCCAGAAGATAAGCTTTTTATCGTTATCCTCATTCAATTGGGGATTGACCTGGGTAGCCTGATTACGGAATCTTTGATGGGGCTTTACTCGCGATATATAGAAATTATCATCGTCGCTCCACTTCTGACCCTTCTCCCAAACCTTAAGAGCTTCAGGAAAAGCCGATCCACAAATGCCCTTATCGACATAGCCGGTTTTAATCTGCTGCGCACTTGAAATAAGGGGAATTCCAACCAGCAGCAGGCATAAATTTTTAAGATATTTCATCCTTGATATTTTTCAATTAAACTATATTAGCTTGAATATTAATATAAAATTTTTAACTGACAACAAAAACTATGT
>CAMWLX010000099.1 GCA_947175225.1 uncultured Porphyromonadaceae bacterium | reverse complement strand
GTTCAAGGTTAGCAACAGGAGTTACGATTCCCATTCTTCCTGTTTCAAAACTTACAAAACGAAGTTTGGTGCATGCATTCTCAGGATTGAATTTGAAAGCCACTGCCCAACGAGGGGATTTGGCAGTGTATCCAAGATTTAACTGCTGCCTTAAAGAATTGACCTTGAATACGAGGCCATCAGTAGCAACCGGAAGCTCCTTTCTTACCACATCCCAATAGTCGATATAAGCATCCACTTCCTCCACAGTATGAAGTATCTTCATTTCTCCCGTCACCTTGAAGCCCCAACGACGAGCAGCCTCCATATTGGCATAATGCGTATCGTAAGGAAGATTGTCAGAAAGAAGGTAATAGAATATGGCATCAAGTTTTCGCTTGGAAACCTCGCGAGGATCTTGAGTCTTCAATGTGCCGCTTGCTGCATTTCGAGGATTGGCAAATAGAGGCTCTTCATTATATTCTCTCTCTTTGTTCAGCTCATCAAACACCTTCCAAGGCATAAGAATTTCACCACGAATCTCAAACTTTTCAGGCCAATCACCGGGTTGAAGGACAAGCGGAATGCTTCGGATTGTCTTTACATTGGCTGTCACGTCGTCGCCCTGAGTGCCATCGCCTCGAGTCACAGCTCTGACAAGACGACCACCCTCATAAGTAAGCGAAATAGACGTGCCATCATATTTCATCTCACCTGTGATCTCAAAACTTTCTCCTTCCAGCCCTTTTTTCACACGATCAAACCATTCATCCACCTCGCCTATACTATATGTATTGGCAAGCGAGAGCATAGGACGCTCATGAGTGATGTGCTCAAACCCTTTTGTAAGGTCAGAACCTACGCGCTGTGTAGGAGAAAGAGGATCATGAAGTTCGGGATGCTCTTTCTCGAGAGACTCAAGTTCCTTCATCAGCAAGTCAAACTCCTTATCGCTGATTTCAGGAGAGTTTAGCACATAATAATTATGATTATGCTTGTTGAGCTCATTACGGAGCTCCAAGATTCTTTCTTCCGCGTTCATATAGGTTTAAGAGTTTAAGGGTTTAGGGGTTTAGGGATGTAATCATATGATATATCCCAAAGAAAGAGAGCCTCACCGGGCATCGACTGTCCGGCAGCGCATCTGTCTTTTTTCTTTATCACATTTTGAAATTGATCTAAGGTCATCTTACCCCTGCCAATTTCTACAAGAGTTCCGACTACTGCCCTTACCATGTTTCTAAGAAATCTGTCAGCACTGATAGTGAAAACTGCCATATTGCCTTCCATTTTCCATTCGGCTCGAGTCACCTTGCAGATATTAGTCTTTGCATCGCTATGCAGCTTCGCAAAAGAAGTGAAATCGTCGGTAGTAAGTAACAGTTTTGCAGCTTCATTCATTTTCTCTAAATCCAAACCATTCGGACAGTGCCAGCTAAGAGCATAAAAGAATGGAGTCTTCTCAAAAGTCACAAAATATTTATAGGTTCGCTCTGTGGCATCAAATCGAGCATGAGCCGCATCATCGACTTTAAACAAATCGTAGATTGCAATATCTCTACCTACAAGACGATTGAGAGAAACCAGCAGTTTCTTTTCATCGGGCAGATCACCGTCAAAGTCAAAATGAGCATACATGGTGCGGGCATTGACACCGGTATCTGTGCGTCCGGCGCCTACTATTGACACCGGGACACGGAGAACAGTGGAAAGAGCACTTTCTACTTCCTCCTGCACGCTCACAGCATTTGGCTGAATCTGCCAGCCATGAAAAGGAGCGCCCCGATAGCCCAGTCGGATAAAATAGCGGCTCATCAGTATCTCTCAAGATATGTGATGCCGTATAGACCCGACTTATAAATATTGAGGAACTGACGACCCTCCTCAGCTGTGATCTTGCCAGCCTTCATAGACTTTGATACCCAAGTCTCAAGATTGCGGACAAGCTTTTTGGGATTATATTCCACATAATCGAGGACGTCGGCTACGGGTTCGCCGTCGATCACTTGCTCAATTTCATACCCTTCTTTATTGCATGTGATGTGGACAGCTGCCGTATCTCCAAAAAGATTATGCAAATCGCCAAGTATCTCCTGATAAGCACCCACGAGGAATACACCTATATAATATGGTTCCCCCGGTTTCAGAGCATGCACCGGCAATGAATGGCTCACACCTTGGGGAGCCACAAAACGGTTGATCTTTCCGTCTGAGTCGCAAGTCACATCCTGGATAGTGCATTCATGTGAAGGCTTTTCGTCAAGTCGGCTGATTGGCATAGTCGGGAACATTTGGTCGATAGCCCAAGTGTCAGGAAGCGACTGGAACAGCGAGAAATTACAGAAGTACTTCTCAGGAAGCATACGAGCAACCTTGCGAAGCTCTTCAGGCGGATGCTTCATGCTCTTTGTGATATCATGCACATCGCGAGCAACACTCCAGAATAGTTTCTCTATTCTGGCTCGAGTTGTCAGATTCAAGAGACCAAGGCTGAAGAGTTCAAGCGCTTCCTCCCTGATCTGAAGAGCATCATGCCAATCTTCAAACACACGCGATGAGTCAATCTTATCCCATATATTATAAAGTTCCTTTGTCAATTCATGAGCATCTTCAGGCAATTCTTCATTGTCATTCCAGATAGGAAGTTGAGTAGTCTCAAGAGTCTCGATTATCAATACTGAATGATGAGCAGTCATAGAGCGCCCAGATTCCGTAATTATATTTGGTTGACGAAGGTTATTTTTCCGACAGACATCTACAAGCGCCGACACTGCATCATTAGCATACTCTTGAATAGAGTAGTTCATTGAATTCTCTCCAGATGAACTGCGAGTGCCATCGTAGTCTACTCCAAGCCCTCCTCCTATATCTACAAAATCAATGTCGAATCCTGCCTTTGAAAGCTGCACATAAAATTGCATCGCCTCCCGGAGTGCATTTTTGATCCGGCGTATTTTGGTGATCTGGCTGCCGATATGAAAATGGATAAGCTTAAGGCATCCTCTCATCTTGTTTTTGTCAAGGAATTCCAAAGCATCAAGAAGTTCACTGGAATTAAGACCAAATTTGCTGACATCGCCACCTGATTCCTCCCACTTGCCGCTTCCGGCAGAGGTAAGCTTAATACGAATGCCAATGTTGGGATCAACTTTGAGTCTCTTTGCAACCTTCATTATAAGCTTGAGTTCATTGAGTTTCTCGACAACAAGATAAATCCTCCTGCCCATCTTCTGAGCAAGAAGCGCAAGCTCTACATAGTCTTCATCCTTATAGCCATTGCAGACCACGAGAGAGTTTTCATGGGTGTTGACGGCAAGCACTGCGTGCAGCTCCGGCTTTGATCCTGCTTCCAGTCCGATATTGTATTTGTTGCCGTGGCTTACAATTTCTTCCACCACCTGACGCATTTGATTGACCTTAATGGGATACACTAAATAGCTTTGGCCTTCAAACTTGTATTCCTGACTTGCAGTCTTGAAACAACCGGTTATCTTCCTGATCCTATCGTCAAGAATATCGGGAAATCTGAGCAACATCGGCGCTGAGATGTCGCGCAATTTCAATTCATCGAGCACTTGGCGTATGTCGACAGGAGCATACCCGGCTTTGGGAGTAACTTGCACGTTACCCTTCTCGTTGATGCTGAAATAGCTCAGTCCCCACCCTTGTATATTGTAGAGCTCACTTGAGTCTTCGATTCTCCACTTCCTCATTTTATATTGTATAGAAATCTTATATTATATAGAAATCGATTAATAAACTATTGACTTTATTGCTGAGGGCGTCCCAATATCTCAAATGCTTGGGCATAAATTTCAGTCCGCTTTCGAGCGATGTTATACTTGTCGGTATATTGGCGGGTTCGTATCGGACCCTCCACATAAAGCTTCATTCCTTTTCTGATATATCGCTCTGCGTAGCGGGCCTGCTCCCCTGTCATGACAATATTATGCCATTCTGTCACCTCGGAATTGCCTCTTATCTCATTTGTAGCAAGAGAAAAATAAGCTACCGGAAAATCCTTCTCCGGATATCTCACATCGGGGTCACTCCCGACATTCCCGATTAGTATTGCTTTGTTTACACTCATGGCTGGTATCTTTATCTCAACACTTTATTCGCAAAACGCATATCTTAAAACTTATGAGCCTTAAGAAAAAGTCCTGTTCTTTCATGTAGGCCAAAAAGAAGGTTCATTATGTGCACTGCGTCTCCAGCTCCTCCACGCATACGGCAGTCTGCAACTACTGTTACAGTCAGGCGGTCAGGGGTCTGCTTCTGAAGAGTGACAAGAGTTTTCTGGGTTCCTTCCACTTCATAGCCCGGCATCGAGCTTGCAACCATGAATGTGAAATTATGATCATCATAGCAATTCTCAAATACTTTGAACACTTCATTTATATCAAGCGTACAAGGAATCTCAACCACCACTTTAAGCCCACGATCAGACACTTCTTCATTCAGGCGATTCAGCTTAATGTCTCCATTGAATGAATTCTGTGTCTTTCTGAGCACATAAAGTATTTCTTGGCGCACCATGCTTATCTTCTCTTCAGTATCAATATCTGCCGGGCAAGCATAGCCTACAGTGATGTCGCCTTTTAGCAAAAGATGCTTGGCAAGAGGATATAATCCTATAATAGCGGCGGCTGCCACTGATCTTGGCACTACGGCTCTCTTGCATCCCCTGACAAGAGCTTTTCGGTTGCTCTCAGGGAGCCCATAAGCCATTTGAAGGGCATCGAAATCAAGCGATGGGCAATGCGACATATCTATGATTCTAAGATTTGGCCATCGGTCAGTGTTCATCCTGAAGCGGTCTGCCACGTCGGAATGTGCATCTATAAATATGACGTCGAGAGTCTGAGGATTTATGTCGGGAGAAAATTCAAGATCACATTCTCCAGCTAATCCATGATGAACAGAAGCAACTTTGCGTCCTACTTTCCCGGGAGCAAAAGTGCTTACCAGCTCTACGTCGGGATGGTTGATCAATATGCGTATCAACTCTCCTGCCATGGGGGTGTCGGCTCCCGCTATTCCTACTTTAATCATTGCATTGAGAATTTGAGAATTATTGTGTCGATAATCAATGTGTTTTTAAAGGAAGTATCATCGAAAGCAATTCTGTTGCTTTATCATGAGTCACACCTTCCCTAAGAACTATGAAAACAGTGTTAGCTCCGGCAATTGTGCCGACAATCTCAGGCGCATTCAGCATGTCGATGTCGTAGGCAATTCCTGAAGCATACCCATTCCTTGTCAGCATGACTCCGATATTATTTGAGAATTCAAGAGATATAAATCCATTGCTAGCATGGCGAGCAAACTCAGTAGTCTTTTTCAGTCCGAAATTCACCCTTGCTGTAGAAGCATCAGGAAGCATATACGCATATGCTCCATGATCAAGAGGCACTTTTGTGGTCTTGAGCATCTTAAGATCGCGCGACAGAGTAGCTTGCGTGACAAAAATTCCCTTTTCAGCAAGCATTTTTAGGATTTCTTCCTGGCTACCTACATTATTATTCTTTATTATCTCAACGAGATGCTCGATTCTTTCGTTTTTTCTGCTCATTATTCATGCGATTTATCTGCACGATTATGCCGTTTGTCAATTTCATTTTTTATTTCTCCTGCTTTCTCGTAGTCTTCTTCTTCTACTGCTTTCTCCATCATCCGCCGGAGGGTCTCCAAACTTTCATTATCATATGAATAAGAAGCAGGGTTCTTCACTCTTTCTATTGCCGTCTTGACAGGGATAGACTGTCGCGAAGCGTGAAGTTGTCTGGGTGCAAACGCATCTCTTTCTATTCCACTCTTATCAAGAAGAGCCCTTGAAGTGAAAATCGGGGCATCTGCTCTCATTGCCAATGCTATGGCATCGCTCGACCGAGCATCAAGCACTTTTGATTCTTCACCTTTCTTTAAGACTACGTCAGCAGTGAAAATTCCGTTGTCAAGCTGCTTGATGACTACCGACTCTATTTCTATTCCAAATGAAGTAAGGATTTCTGATGTAAATTCATGTGTAAGAGGCCGTGGAGTCTTGATCTTCTGAAGCAGACACTCTATTGATTGTGCCTCATTATATCCGATGATGATTGGCAGACGGTGATTGCCACCCTCCTCTTCAAGCACCATGGCATACATGCCGTTTTCAATCTGATTATATGTGATACCGACTACTCTGAGCCGTGCTAATTCATTTTCCATCATCTGATAAAATTAGATTCTCAACTTAAAAATAGCTAATGAAATAATTTTTGTCGGCAACTCAGTTCATTTTAAGGGTTTTGCAATCATTCCTGAGCCAAGACATATTTTCCTGTCAGGGGTATAAATAATGGAATATTGCCCCGGTGCTATCCCTTGCACCTCACGTTCTGACCTGATTAAGTAGCGATGATCTCCTGTGTGGAATAGGATTCCGTCAAAAAATTCAGGTGTATGTCGGGTCTTGAATGATATGCAGATAGATCCATCTTCATTTTTTTCAAATAAATCTGAATTAAAGGGATTGACTGTGATCCAGTGCATCTCGTCCATATAAATCTCTTTGCCATATTGAAGCTTTGTGTCGTATCCGTGACTGACATAGACGACATTGTCGCGGATATTTTTTCTGACTACAAACCAAGGGCCTCCACCTAAACCAAGACCCTTGCGCTGGCCTATTGTATAGAACCAATAGCCTTTGTGTTCGCCGATCTTGCGTCCGGTCTCAATCTCTATCACAGGGCCTTTCTTGGTGCCAAGTTTTCTCTCAAGGAAATCGCTATAGTCAATTTTTCCAAGAAAGCAGATGCCTTGACTGTCTTTTCTCGCAGCGTTGGGCAGGTGGGCTTCCTTAGCGGCAGCTCTTACCTCATCCTTCGTCATGTCGCCGAGTGGGAAGAGAATATGAGAAAGCTGGTCGTAGCTGATTTGCGCTAAGAAATCGGTCTGATCTTTCACAGCGTCCGGAGCCGTAGCAAGCCAGAATTTTCCATTCTTTTCCAACACTTTGGCATAATGCCCTGTAGCAGTCTTATCAAATTCATGCCCCCAACGATCTTCGAAGAATCCAAACTTTATGATCTTATTGCACATCATATCAGGGTGAGGAGTGAGCCCCTCTTTGACAGCACGCAGGGTATATTCCATGACGTAGTCCCAGTATTCTTCATGAAGAGACACTACCTTCAAAGGAAGACCGTATTTCTTAGCTATCAGTGTACACATCTCTATATCTTCTTCAGCCGTACACTCACCTTCTCCATTGTCCATACTTATGCGTATATAGAATAGGTGCAAATCGTGTCCCTGCTTATATAGCCGATCAACAGCCACTGCACTATCTACACCGCCAGATATCAAAACCGCTATCTTCATTACACTTCCTCAAGTTCTTCCTCACTGTGATCTGACGTATGCAGCAGATGAAGGGATAAAAAATAGTCTACTGAAATCTTCCCAGGACCCACAAGGATAAGGAAGAAAAAAATACCAAGAAACATTATGGGGAGATAACCGGGTTGCTCCCAACTTAACTCATAGGCTGCCTTAGTAGCAACGTCGTGAAGCAGATGATATTCTGCCATGATCATAGCTATGAATGGAGGCAATATCATGATTCTTGTCAGAAATCCAGCCATAATGAATAGGCTGCATCCTATCTCTATGCATATCATAGTCCATAGAGAAGTCTCTGACGACATTCCAAGCACTGCAGGAAAGCTGTCTGCGAGCATTGAAGCATCCCCTATCTGGCGGATTCCAAATTGAAGAAGCATAATCCCTACAAATAGACGCAAGAAAAGCCGACCGAGATGCGTATAGCTATATCCGGTGGTGGTCACATATATTTTTTTGGGGAGACCAAGAACTTTCTTTCTATACATAGATTGAGTTTTTATCAGATTTTTTGAGTCATCCTAATTTATCAGCGATAAAGCTTTGTTCATTGCCTCAGTAGTGCCTATGTGCTTGGCAATTATCTTTCCATCACTATCTACCAAATATATTTCAGGCACGTCTCTAATATCTAAGATATCTCCAACTGTCTCGGAAGCCCCTACATTCCAGTTTTTCGGGAAATCCTCTACTTGCTTTTCCCATCCTTCCTCTGCATCAGGAATTATAAAAAGCACATTGATCTTGCCGTCGGTCACTGCCTTATTGAATGTCACATTAGCTTGCATCCTCAGTTTGCCCATTCGACATTCGTCGCAGTTTGGATCTCCAAATATAATTATAGTAGGAGTGGACATGGGAAAATACTGGGCTGCATCTCCATTGGGGCGCACGAAATCAAATTGTCCCGGTGTATTTCCTATCATGGAGTTCTCAAGCTGCTTGAGCTGATGCTCATAACGTGACCTTTTTGACTGTGGAAATTTCTTGCTCACTAAAGCTGAACTGAGAATCCTTGCATATAGTTCGTCAATCCAAAATTCTGCCCTTGGTCCATACACGGTCTCTTCTGCAGCCTTTGTCATCTGAAAAAGAAGGATTGGATTTTTCTGAAGATTCTTCATCAACTTATCCACAGCTAAAGTCACTACATCTTTGTCAGCAAATTGTGCTGTCGTGGCATAGACCTTGAATGCATGATTGAGTTTGGCTTGGTCTACCGCATCTTTTGCCTTAATATCGAATGCATTCCAGAAGTTGTTGGCAAGCCAATTGCATTTATCCCTGAAATCGGAAAGTTCTTCAGGTGCAACCGGATATTCAAAGAGAGGATCCACATACATCACTCCGGCATCGATGAGCTCAGTAGAGTCATTGACGAGCTGCGCATTAGACATGGCAGTCCCTCCCATCAGAACAGCCACTAAAATTAAAATCTTTTTGTTCATGCTTTCATTTTAATTTGATGGATTAGGGAATCAAGTGGCTTGCTGACAATAGCCCGAAGCTTCCATCCTCTCTTCTGCATTGCAGACTCAATAAAAGATTGAAGTTCATAAGCCACGGACCCTACAAACCCTATTCCCTCTTCTTTCAATTCTGCATCGGAATATGATAAAAATTCACGGTCGAAGAAATATTCGGTCTGAGACTCAACAAGACTCTTAATATATGGATGAGAAATGTTCTCCACGATGAAAGGCATGAATCCGGCTATCCATCTATTGGGAGAAGGCTGCCTATATAAATGATTGACAACATCACTTACAGAAAGAGAGTATCTTTTTTCAAATTCTTCAACAATATCTTTTGGTGCGATTCCCTTGAAGACATCAGAAAGAAGACGACGGCAGTAGGAGACCCCTCCCCCTTCATCATCCAAAAGATATCCGAGGGATGCAGACTTGCGGTCGATCTCTTTCCCATTATAATGGCATGAATTGCTCCCAGTCCCCATTATGCAAACTATCCCCGGCTCCGACCCAAGCATGGACATTGCAGCCCCTGCCATGTCGCTATCTGCCTTTATGTCGCGACAGGTAAACATCTCAGATAGGATTGTCTCCATTTTTCCGGCTATGAGCGGAGAGCCTATACCGGCACCATAGAATAAGATTCTGTCAAAAGAATCTCCAAGGGCAGCCCGCACTAAGCGAAGCTCCTCCTCGATCATATCCGTGTCGTGATGCAACGGACTGATCCCTATGCCAGTATAATATTCATCTTCTTTCCCGGTGGAAGATCCGAGTATGAGTTTCACCCAATCTGTTTTTGTAGCGCCAGCGTCGGCTATCAGTATTTTCATTTCTTATTGATTGTATATTCTCCACAAAATTAATAAAAACCCACAAAATATACAAATAATATAAATCGAACTTGCAGCATAAAGAGGATAAAATCATATTTTTTGACTTTTTATATGATTTTTCATTGAGTTTACCCCATTTTTTACTAATTTTGCA
>CAMWLX010000098.1 GCA_947175225.1 uncultured Porphyromonadaceae bacterium | reverse complement strand
AAATCATTACGCGAATTATTTAGGATAGGCACAGGCCCTTCCTCATCGCATACAATGGGGCCGAGAAAGGCCGCTGAGACCTTCCGCAACACCCATCCGGAAGCAGACCACTTTGAGGTGACACTCTATGGAAGTTTGGCTGCCACAGGCAAAGGGCATATGACTGATGTTGCTATCCTCGACGAACTCTCAAAATCAGGCAAAAAGACAGAAATCATATGGGAGCCAAATGTCTTTCTTGACTTTCATCCCAATGGAATGAAATTTCGCAGTCTTGACATAGATGGTAATGAGACCGGCGAATGGACCGTCTTCAGCGTCGGCGGAGGCGCTTTGGAAGAGCCTGGCAAACCTCATACCGACTCGGGCGAAATATATCCACTCAATACAATCAGCGACATAATGGCTTATTGCGAGCGTACAGGGCATACATATTGGGAATATGTTGAGCAATGTGAAGGACCTGAGATATGGGATTATCTCTTGGAAGTCTGGAAAGTTATGAAAAGCGCTGTCGAGCGAGGTCTTAATCGCGAAGGTCGTCTTCCGGGTCCACTCAACTTGCAAAGGAAGGCATGTGCTTACTACGTCAAGGCCGGAGGATACAAAGACAATCTCAAGAGCCGCGGACGAGTCTTCGCATACGCACTTGCCGTAAGCGAAGAAAATGCTTCCGGAGGCGAAATAGTGACTGCCCCTACTTGTGGGTCAAGTGGTGTGATACCCGGTGTGCTGTATCATTTATGGGATAGCCGCCATTTTGCTGATGCTCAGATGGTGCATGCTTTGGCTACTGCCGGCTTGTTTGGCAATGTCGTTAAGCACAATGCATCCATTTCAGGCGCAGACGTTGGTTGCCAAGGAGAGGTAGGCGTGGCTTGTGCAATGGCTGCCGCTGCTGCCACCCAACTCTTTGGAGGGAGTCCGGCTCAGATAGAATACGCTGCAGAAATGGGACTCGAACACCATCTTGGGATGACTTGCGACCCTGTTTGCGGCCTTGTTCAGATACCTTGTATTGAGAGAAATGCTTATGCCGCCGCACGCGCATTAGATGCAAATATCTATTCATCTTTTACAGATGGAAGCCATCGCGTGTCGTTTGACAAGTTGGTGACCGTGATGAAAGAAACAGGACACGATCTTCCTTCCTTATATAAGGAGACAGGGACAGGTGGCCTTGCCAAAGATTATGAGCAAATGCTCCGCAAATGACCCTGCAATCGAACCCGCTATATGAAATTTGAAATCAATGTCCTTGGCTGCGGCAGTGCAAAGCCATCGCCAGTCCACAACCCCTCATGTACCGTGGTGAATTTCCGTGATAATCTTTTCATGATAGACTGCGGCGAGGGCGCACAGAAGGAATTGCAGCGACAACGCCTGAAAATACCCAGACTTAACCACATTTTCCTGACCCATCTTCACGGCGATCATGTATTCGGTCTGCCAGGGCTATTAGGCACAATGGCACTCTCAGGCTTAGAGGGCGACATCACAATACATACTTTTGAAGACGGGAAAAGAATCCTATCCTCAATCTTCGACTATTTCAACCGAGGGCTCCCGATTGATGTAAAGTTTAATGTGATACGCCCCGAGGAGGCTGTCGTTTTCGAAAATGCATCCTTAAGAGTAAGGACCGTTCCCCTACGGCATAAGATACCTGCGGTAGGATATATTTTTGAAGAAAAGCAAGGTCAACGGCACATAGATAGGGCAATGTGCGACTTTCATGAAGTACCGGTATGGGCTTTCAACAAGATCAAGGCAGGGGAAGATTTCATAAAACCAGATGGCACAGTCATTCCCAATGCGATGATGACGAAGGATCCAACTCCCACACGGAGTTATGCACATATCAGCGACACCTCCTATATGCCGGAGTTGGCAAGTAAGATAGAGGGAGTGGATCTCCTTTTTCATGAGACCACCTATCTGAGCCAAGACTCAGACAAGGCAAAGGAACGAGGACATTCCACGGCAGCTGAAGCAGCCAAAGTCGCCCTTGAAGCCAATGCCGGGCTACTTCTGACAGGACATTACTCTTCCCGATACAAGGACGACAATCTCTTTCTCGAAGAGGCTCGAGAAGTCTTCCCAAATGTAATCCTCGGCAAGGAAGGCCTACGCCTATCTCTGTAAAAAAGATTTTTTGAAAAAAATTCAAAAATAATTTGGTGGATTCAAAAAAACTTACTAACTTTGCACCGCAAATGAGAGGAACGACCTCTAATGGTGAGGTGGGTGAGTGGCTGAAACCACCAGTTTGCTAAACTGACGTAGGAGTAATCCTACCACGAGTTCGAATCTCGTCCTCACCGCAAATCCCGATAGCCTACAATGGCTGTCGGGATTTTTTGTATCTTCCGCAAAGACAAATCCCGACCTTTGGAACAATCATCAATGAGGAAATAATCAAAAAAGTGAAAAAAGAGACGATAATAATTGCCTATAATTGGATTTTTTATTAATTTTGCGAAAATTATTGCATACAACGAAAACAACTAAAATAAGGATATGAAGGTAACCCGTTTATTAGTCCCATTGATGTTGCTTATTGCCCTTCCGGCAATGGCACTCACCGACGAGCAAGTGATCGCCTATATCAAGACAGAGGCAGCTACCGGCAAGTCGCAGAATCAAATTGGCAAAGAACTTCTGGCACAAGGCGTAACTGCCGAACAGATCAGACGAATACGTGCACAGTATGAGGAAGAAAGAAACACTGAGGTCAATGCCACTACCGGAGGTGCTCTCCGCTCACGACTCCGTCAGGAAGAGGCCGAGAGCGAACAAGATAACCACGCTGTAGAAGACGTAGATGAGACTACATCTGCAAGGAAGTTAATCTACGGACATGATATCTTCAATACAAGAGGACTCTCTTTCGAGCCGAACTCCAATATGGCTACTCCAAAGAACTATCGTCTTGGTCCTGGAGATGAAGTCATAATCGACATATGGGGTGTCAGTGAAGATAATATCCGCCAACAGATATCGCCTGATGGCCGCATCATGATTTCCCAGCTTGGTCCGGTATATCTCAATGGTCTTACAGTAGACGAAGCTAACAAACAACTCAAAAATATATTTGCAAAGAAATATTCCGGAGTTGGCAGCGAGACCGATATCAATCTTACTCTCGGACAGATACGCTCTATCCAGATTGATGTACTCGGAGAAGTAAGAAGACCTGGCACATTCCGTATATCCCCGTTTTCAAATGCTTTCCATGCCCTTTACAACGCAGGAGGCATCAATGATATAGGTTCGGTCAGAAATATATATATCTACCGCAACGGAAAGAAGATTTCTTCTATCGACGTCTATGACTTCCTTTTTAATGGTAAGGATGTGGGCAATGTGCGTCTGCAAGAGGGCGACGTCATCATTGTGCCTCCTTATAACGAACTTGTCCATATCGAAGGAAATGTGAAACGCCCGATGTTCTACGAGCTCAAAGACAACGAAAGCCTTTCAAAACTTATAGAGTATGCAGGTGGCTTCACAGGGGATGCTTACAGCGACGTTGTACGCGTCTTGCGTCTTAACGGCATTGACAAAGAGCTCAATACTGTAGACCGCTCTGACTATACATCCTACAATCTTAAAGATGGCGATGTCATCTCCGTGGGCGTTGTGACAGATGAATTCACCAATAAAGTTGAGATAGGAGGTTCTGTCTATCGTCCTGGCACATATGCAATCGGAGAAAATGTAAAGACCCTTCGCCAGTTGATTCAGACAGCAGAAGGGCTTACTGACGATGCTTATCTTGACAGAGCATTGATGTATCGAGAAAAGCCGGACCGTTCTCTCGAGATATTGGCAATAAATCTTGGCGACATTATGAATGGCTCAGCTGCCGACATCGAACTCCGCAAAAACGATATCATCACAATCATAAATGTCAATGCCATCACAGAACGAGGAGGATTCACAATCCAAGGTCTCGTAAATTCACCCGGCACATATCCTTATGCAGAAGGGACAACTTTGGAAGACCTGATTCTTCAAGCTGGAGGACTTCGTGAAGGCGCTTCAACTGCACGGGTTGAAATCTCGCGTCGAATAGTAGATCAGTCAGCTACCGACGCTACAACTCAACTTGCCGAAACATATACTGTAAATATAGAAAATGGCATAGCAGCAGGCAATGGAAAAGGATTCTTGCTTAAGCCATACGACTTGATTCAAGTAAGAAAAAGCCCAACATATACTCCTCAGACCACAGTTACCATCAGTGGAGAAATCCTCTTTCCCGGCAACTACGTTTTGGAATCACGCAACGAACGCATTTCCGATGTCGTAAAACGCGCAGGTGGCATTCTTGAAAGTGCATATATTCAAGGAGCATATTTGGAACGAGACAGAACCGACGATGAGATGATGGCAAATCAGGAGACAGTCCGCCTTGCTCGTGCAAATCAGGAAAGTGAAGACTCCATTTCCATCCAAAAACTTGAGATCTCAAGAAGATATACAGTAGGTATTGACTTGCAGAAAGCGATTGATAATCCCGGAAGTACTTACGACTTCGTGCTTCAACCCCACGACCGCATCTTCATTCCGGAACTACAGAGTACAGTGAAAATTTCTGGCGAGGTGATGTATCCGAATACAGTAATCTATATGCCGGGAAAGAAATTGAGCTATTATGTAGACCAAGCCGGCGGATTCGGTGAAAGGGCAAGAAAGAACAAGGCTTATGTCGTATACATGAACGGTACGATTGCTAAAATCAACAGAAAGACCCGCATCGAACCGGGTAGCAATATCATCGTGCCTGCCAAGCCTGATAAGGATTTCGACTGGAACAAGGTCATCGCTGTGGCAAGCTCAGTCGGATCGTTGGCTACTTTGGCAGCAGCAATTGTTACTATGTCTAAAAGATAAAGTCTTAAAAATCCCATTAAATCATGGCTAATAACGATCATAAAGACGACGAAATAAAACTCCGTACCATCGAAGACAATAATAATTACGCGCAAGATGGGACAGAAGACGAGCAGGAGATAGACCTGCTTGAACTGGCGATGAAACTATGGAACCAGAAGAAGAAGATATGTATATGGTGTTTCATTGGTGCCATTTTAGGTCTTATAGTCGCATTCAGTATTCCACGTGAATATACTACTGATGTTACGCTTGCTCCTGAGATGGGCAACAACCAAAAAATTGGTGGCAGTCTTGGAGCAATGGCAGCAATGGTTGGCATTGGAACCAACAACCAATCTGGAGGTGATGCTGTAAATCCAACTCTTTATCCGGATGTAGTGAGTTCGGTGCCTTTCCTTGTTGGACTTTTCAACGTTCCGGTCGAAGATAAAGATGGCGAAAAGAAAATTCCTTTGAAAGAATATATGGAGGAAGATGTGCGCTCTCCTTGGTGGTCTTTCCTCATGTCTTTACCTTTCAAAGTCATAGATCTGCTAAGACCATCAGATGATGAGGAAGTAGATCCTAACAAGCCGACTGACACATTCCAGCTGACCAAGGCTGAAGACAAGATTGTAAAAGCCCTTAGAGAGAGGGTAACGGCATCTGTAGACACAAAGACAGCAGTCATTACAATATCAGTTGTAATGCAGGATCCTTTGATATCTGCGACTATCGCTGATACAGTAGTCAACAGACTTCAAGAATATATTACCGACTATCGTACTAACAAGGCTCGAAAAGACCTTGAATATGCCGAATTGCTCAACCTTGAAGCAAAGGACAATTATTACAAGGCTCAGCAAAAATATGCTGATTACCTTGACCGCAATAATGGAGTGATCTTGCATTCTGCACAGACTACCCGAGAGCGATTGCAGAATGAAGCTACCCTTGCTTTCAATCTCTACAATCAGACCGCTCAACAAGTGCAAATGGCAAAAGCCAAAGTGCAGGAAAATACCCCGGTATATGCAATTGTCTCTCCCCCTTCAGTACCTATTAAACCATCAGCCCCCCGCAAAGTACTGATATTAGTAGGTTTCGTATTTTTAGCATTTGTAGCATGCTCGGCATGGATTCTATATGGACAATCCCTTGTAGAAGAACTAAAGAACAAAAAAAACGAAGAAAAGGGAAATTAATTTGAACAGAATAAAGACCTTATTTCTCACACTCGCTGTGATAGCCACAACAACTTCCGCCACAAAAGCCGACGAATTGTCGGCTCTTGTGGCGGCTGTCGCTGCATCCATCGACACATTGCAAATATCGGGCGATGTAAAAGGAAGAGGATTTGAAAACAAGCAAACATACCGTCCACGCACTGTCAAGAAGGACATAAGCTTGGATTACCTTGATGGACTACTGAAATCGATGAACAGGCAAGCATTGCAATCTTTACGACGAGATGACTATGACTTTGACTATGGACAAGACGGTTTCTTCCAACCTACCTTGGGACGACAAGATTTCTTCCGCCCGGTGACAGGCATCATTACTTCTAAATTTGGTTGGAGGCCTCAGTTTCAGAGAGTACACCATGGGGTAGATCTTAGTTTGAATATAGGCGACACCGTGAGAGCCGCTATTAGCGGAACAGTGAAGCAAATTTCTTATGATGCAAATGGATACGGACACTATGTAGTGATGGCTCATCCGGATGGAATGGAGACTGTATACGGTCATCTACAATATGCCCTCGTCAGTCAAGGACAATTCGTATCCGCCGGTCAACCATTGGCGATAGGAGGGAACACAGGCAATAGCACGGGTCCCCACCTCCATTTTGAAACAAGATTGGGGGGAGTTGCAGTAGATCCGATGTTACTGTTTGATTTTTATGGAACTGTATATTGGCATGAGGACACTCCGGCGACGGCAGTGAAAACCACCAAAGGACCGACCTACTCACATCAGTCAAAATCATTGAAGAAAGAAAACACTTATATTGTGAGATACGGTGACACTTTAGAAAGTATAGCCCGACAGGCTGGAATATCAGTGATGCGACTTTGTCAGCTGAATATGCTGAGCGAATCAGCACCCCTCCCTATAGGAAGAATGATAAAACTGAAATAAAAAATGCCGAAATCAATTTGATTATATTAAGCGCATTAGATGGGGAAGAGATAAAAACGCCGATTTGGTTCAGGATCCCACATCCATTGGTCAATGACGACATTCTCATCGAGAGCCTTTATCTCAAGCTTATGCTTGCCTGCCTTCAAAGATGCTGGAACTATCCTTAATGTCTGCCCTCGCATGACATTCTCTTTCCAACGTTCTGAGCGAAATGGTTCTTTCAAGCTGAATACTTCAGGTTTAGAGCCATCAATACTTACGCTATACCTCACTTCAACACCATCAATAGCATGAGTAGGAATAGCCGCAATCCTTATGACACCATCACTTCCTTCTGCCACTTCAAAATCATATGTCAATGTGCTTCCCTTGCCAAGAGCAACAGCATTCATACTGTGACCCAACATACCAACCGGAGTGGCTGTTCCTTTAACATTGCTAAATGAATCTGCATTTACAGCCACAACCTTTCCAGCATTTGGTGACAAGGGATTCACAACGTCAGGAGTTGGATACTTCTGCATCTCGCTGTCAGTCAGAATTAGAGGGAGATTAGGAGCAAAGAATACTGGTAAATCACGAGGCCGCATATCCATACTTCCTTTCCACTTGCCATCAGAGACCACATCATTGTAATATTCCGTAAGCTTTCTGACTTCTTGATAAGCCCTTTGGCTCTCGGCGCAAGCTTGCTTTATTTTCTCTTCAAGAGCAGCTCTATCTTTGGCACTATTGCGTCCTGAAGCTAATGCACGAGCTTCCTGAGCTTTGAGTAATGATCTTGCGTGGGCTGCAGAAGCGCATACAGGATAAATTATAGCAGCATAATAGGCATCATAAAGCGATGGGTCTACAAATTTCGTAGCATAGTCTACCACATAGGATGCCCTATTGAATTCCGACACGTATCGCTCAAGTTCATTGCCAAATTCATTAGGATTGAATTCTGATGTTCTCACAGGCGTCAGACGACGCTCGTAAAGATTTCTATCCTTCTCTACTTGCGACCACCCCATAAATTCCGGTTTACGCTGACCACACAGACGGTAGAAATCGTGCATGACCGGGAAGATCAATTCAGCAGCCTTTTCACCAAACTGACGAGTTAGCCATGCTTTGTAATGACTGCGAATTGATGAAGCATCCACACTGTCAATATCCCATGCCATGTCAAGAAACAGTTCAAGGTCATAGCCTGCTACTTTAGGATCATGGACATTCGCAATCCAGAGTTTCCTTACATTCTTATCGTATGCTTCGCGCATCTGATGCCATATCAGACCGGGCTGAGTAGTAGTAAGCCATAGATAATCATGCGGTTGTCCCCAATAGCTTAGATGATAGTATACTCCTCCTCCCCCACTACGCTTCTGCTCCTTTTCGTCGCTCAGTCGAGTCACGTAGCCGTGGTTGTCGTCACACCACATAAGAGTGACATATTCAGGAACTTCGAGTCCCATCTCATAAAGTTCGAGAACCTCTTTATATGGCACGAAAATTTGGTCTTGTTTTGATGGGTCTCCGATATTTTCTTTGATTAGAGATTGCTGGTCGTTAATCACCTGTTGCAATCCTTCCAATTTTTCTTGAGTTGTGGAATATCCTTCCATCGAACTGTCGTGAATTCCACGCATTCCAATCGTAAAAATATTCCCCGCTTTTGAATTCCTCACTTCCTGCAAGCGCTCTTTCCAATAACTTTGCACTTCATCGCGATTGGTCTTATAATTAAACCTTCCTCGTTTAGAAGTATCCCACTCCCCTACATTGTTCCTGAGCATAGGCTCGCAGTGAGAAGTTCCGATAATAATACCACAGCTATCGGCCTGCTGTTTTGCACCATCTACCATAAAGAATGCAGTAGTACCCTCATGCATCGCCGGCCATAGTGTATTGGCGCGTAGTCGCAGAAGGAGTTCAAATATTTTTCTGTATGTTTTTGCTCCTATCTCAGTCTTGTCTGAAGGCTCGAAGTTAAGATGACTCCATGGGCGAAGCGACCAGTCTTCATCATTGATGAAGATGCCTCTGCGCTCTACAGATGCTCCTTGCATCTCAGAAAAACCATCTTCAATAGTCAACATATCCTTCTTGACAGGAACCACATCCCCCCACCATATCCACGGAGACACGCCGGCTTTGCGGCTCAGTTCAAGAAGACCATAAGCCGTCCCTCTGCCATTAGCCCCGGCTATATGAATCACGCCGTCAGAAACCTTGATGGCAAATCCATCAGTAAGGTTCTGAAGTGCCTTTACGTCTATTCCTGCAGCTTTGGCAGCCTTTATTTCAGAGTCAGAAGCAGTGTCAAGCTGATAAAGCCGAATGGAAGCTTTTTCAATATCCTCTTCTATAGCGGATGCTCCAGTGACTGCCGCCATATCCTCAGCGAACATATCAGATGCCACTTTCACCACTGGATCGCTGCCAGCAGACACAAAATAAGAAACTGGATTATTTCCGTCATACCAGACCATGGAAAAGACAGGAACGGATGACAAAAGCAGAACAGATGGCAATAGGAACCGAAGTTTCATATGTAGATTAGTAAAAATTATGGATCAATTCAGGGAGCCAGAGAGCGTTTCAAGACAGCGACGCACTTCTTCATCAGTCTTGAAAAGCTTGTCTTTGCAAATTTTGAGCAATTCCAAAGCCCTGGAGGTAAGAGAAGCCAAAGAGTCAATATCGCATTCAGGACTTTGCATCTTCGCCGTGATAGACTCCAGTTCGGCAATCGCTTCGGAATATTTCATTTCTTTCTTTTCCATTTTCATTATCTTTATCTTAATTCAGACTCAAAATTAC
>CAMWLX010000097.1 GCA_947175225.1 uncultured Porphyromonadaceae bacterium | reverse complement strand
AATCCGCCGCCTATGCACCCGAGCCATCCTAATGGAAAAAGGCGCCATCTCCTAAGACGGCCCCACCGACACCCTCCCATACCCCCTAATCTCCACCCTCTGACTCAGAGTAGTTAGCACGCTCCGCGTGCGTCCCACCAACTCAACTTAGCAACAAACATAAGCGCATCCCAATCCTTAAAGATTGTGGTGTGAACGAAGTGAGCACCATATCCTCCAAAAGCATACGCCAAGGTATCTTCCGATACCCGGCGTATGCTTTTTTCATCCTCCACACCCTGCTGAGGACGCAGTCCGAAGGTAATAGCAACTATTATTGTAGTTTGTTATGATTGCCTTCATAAAAGTATGTACCCGATGGAATTGGTTTCCATCGGGTACATAACATGTAATTATCAATATTTTGCCTATGAAATGTGTGTCTTTCTTATTGAAATTTCAACTAATGCGATTTATGACTGAGCATTCGCAGATGTTCCATTGCCGGCACGCTTACCACCTTTACGGTCGCCGCCTTTACGCTGACCTTTCATCCCTTTGTTGTGAGCCATGCCTTTATGTCCTTCTTTACATTGACGAATAGCCTTGCAACCATTGTTGTTGCCACCGCTATTCACGTAAAAGTTTTCAAGGAATACAACATACTGATCCGGACCAATAATAGCTTTCACTTCCTTAAGATATTCCATTTTGTCTACCTTACGGGCTTCCCTAAGAGCCTTCATTTCGGCATGGGTCTTGCTCTTGTCGGCTTTCTGACCATTGCTTTCGGATTTTCTTGCCTCCATCTTTGCCTTGTGATCGGCCATTCGTTTACTGTCGAGCTCTGCCAGCTTACTCTTCTGGGCATCTGTAAGAGTGAGACCTTCATACGGATTTTTCTTATTATCGCGAGCATCTTTCTTCATACCTTTGCAGCCCTTTGCGCATTCTGTCTGAGCCTTGCAGTTCTGAGGGTTTGTCTGAGAATTATTCTGTGCCATGCCGTTGAATCCTACGAGTGCCATGGCCATAAGAGCCAAACCTAATACTTTCTTTTTCATCATTCTAATCTATTTGTTTAATGTTTTTAATTGTTTGCGTTCATTCGTTTTACGCAAGCTTTGACTATAATAACAACTGAACGTTTATTCCGGCATAGCACTTTAACTCTGATTTAACATAATGGCATTCATTTCCTTAATCATTCTTAAAAATCACCCCCCTGAATTAAACCATCCGCTGTAAATGCCGAAAATTTAAGTATAAGAAGCCAAATATTCAACAACTTTCCCCTCCCTAATTTGTTACTAATTCTAAACAAACACCTTATCTTAAAAACATATATTTATTTTATGAAAAAAACACTTCTCCTTTCAGCCCTCGCTTTGACAGGGCTCGCGATTCCGGCAGCAGCTAAAGACTCAGCCCTGTATTTCAAACCTCAGACTGTAAGCTATCAATACTATATGCCTCATTCTTCATCTTGGGGAGATATGAACGTAGTAAAATACACCTATAACGCCGACGGGTCAATCAATACTATGGAAGAGACCGGTCAGAAAACCATCTACACATACAATTCCGATGGAGTGTCAACCATTCAGCCTGACAACACTGACGCACCCACAGAATATTTTGATCTTCAAGGAGTCCGCGTAAGCAATCCCGAAGGAGGCATATTTATCCGCCACCAAGGCTCAACAAGTCAAAAGGTCCTCATTAAATGACATCAAAAAGCAATAAGACATATAATCTTCCGCTCATCATAGCCATCTTGACTGTGTGGGTGGGAAGTTTCTTGTCTTCTTGCTCTCAGAAAGATTTGGTCTACGACAGTGACCCTGTCAAAGTAATGGTGGATTTTGATTGGATTGATGCTTCAGGAGCATCTCCGGAGGGTATGACAGTGCTTTTCTTTCCGGCTGATGAAAACTCTCAGATATGGCGTTTCGACATTGCAGATCGCAATGGAGGAGAAATTGAACTGCTTTCAGGAATCTACAATGTAATTGCCTTCAACAACGACCTCCCCGGAGTGGAATTTTCCAATACAGATAGTTTCGATCGTTTCTCAGCAAGCTCCCGCAATATCAACGATTCAGTGACCTCCCAGACGGGGATGCTATACGCTGCTTCCCTCAAAGCTACTGCCTTATACCCAGACATCCGGAAGGAATTGAGAATCTGCATGACCCCTGATTCACTTGCCACAGACTATCATATAAGCCTTGATTCCGTAAGCGGCACGCAACGAATAAAGACTGCGACTGCTATATTAAAGGGACTCGCTCGCTCAGTATGCCTGCAGCTTAAATGCAATTCTGAGCAGACGTGTTGTGTGTCGGCTCCTTTGCACATTGATCCTTATTGCCAAAGCCGCCTTGAAACGGTAGCTACCGGATTTGGGAATCCGGACATTCCTGACCCTAAAATAAATATGGAGATAATTGTGACTACTTCCCACGGGAAATATTCAAAGACTTTCGATGTAACTGATCAGATAATGAACAGTATGCATCCCAAAGACGTTTACATCAATATAAAAGGTCTTGACATTCCGGAGTCCGATGACCCTACGAATCCAGATGGAAATCTGGATGTTGGAATTTCGGTTGGAGTCGACGGATGGCAACTGATCGAAATCTTTTATTCTTAATAAACATATTTCTTCACCAACTTAATTTAATCGCCATGAAAACACAAAATCTCTACAAAATTTCGGCGTACATTCTCTCCGCATCCGCAGCGTTGATCGTTCCGGCATGCTCATCAACCGACGAACCTCGCTCACAGAGTGAAGATCAGTCAAATGTAATCAGATTTGCTGCCAATACTGAATTTTCCCGCGCAGGGGATATCACCACAAGCAATCTCAAGACCTTTAATGTCTATGCTTATACTGGCAATGGAACATCGCCAGACTTGTTTATGGACAATGTCGTGGTGTCAAAGAACACTTCCAATGTTTGGACCTACGACCCCGTAAAATACTGGCCATCGAAAAAGACAGTTGATTTCTACGCATTTGCTCCTGCATCATGGCTGGGTACCAATACTCCGCTCGCCGGAGTCCCGTATGATGCGTCCGAGGGAACCGAAGACATCATATACGCAGTGAGCCCTGATCTTTCAGGTGGAGCTGGATTGTCGAATGCTCAGGTAATATTTAATTTCCGACATGCTCTCTCCAAACTAACGGTGAAGATGAGTTCATCTAACCCTGAACTTAAAGTAAATGTGACAAATGTAGCATTGTCAAACCTAAATACCAAAGGGAATTTCCATTTCCCGTCAGGATCAACTGCCGATACCCCTTCTGAACAGACTGTAGGCATGTGGACCGACCAAAACACTCCTCAAGTCTACGTGATGCATATGAGTCAGGCTGCCGACGATATTATCACCCTCACATCTACAGCTACAGACATGGGAACTACAACCGTCCCCGGGGCAAGGTATCTTATTCCTCAGCAGCTCGTCTGGAACAACAACGGAAGCGGTGCCGACACATATATCGCAGTGATGTGCTCTATCTATGATGCCGATAGTGGAGCCAAGCTTTGGCCAAACGCCAACACTCCTGAAGAAAACGTTGTGACCGGAAGCACATATGGCGATGGCCTGCTTAAGTTCCCTCTGTCTACGAGTGCTTTCAAGGAATGGAAACCGGGCTGCCACTACGTCTACAATCTCGTAATCAACTCAAATTCCGACATGGGAGCTATCGAATTTGGTGCTCCATCGGTAGAAAGTTTCGTAAATGTAGAGACTTCCTATCAGTAATTTACTCAACTTTCGCTTGCAGGCTCATTCCGTAGGGAATGGGCCCTTTTCATGTAAAACCCTGTTTGGCATTGAACCCTTACGCTATCGTTGTGTTAATATAATATAAATCTACTATACTTAATCACGAAAAAACACAATTGACAATGGCTACTGATTCCACTACATCTAAGACTGTCGATCTTGCGTCGATGCCCCTTGGAATAAGGCAGATATTCATAATGATAGTCGCTTCTCTCGGACAATTTATTGGTCAGGGACTTGCCACATTGGTCGGCATTGTAATCCCACTCATACAGCTTGTAGCGCATCCTGAACTGAGTTCCGGCATACAGGGACTTATGGGATGTATCTCACTCATTGGCATAATGGTAGGCACAGTGGTGTTCGGACGTCTGAGCGACCGCTTCGGCTATCTCTTCTTCTTCCGTCTATGTCCGCTTATAATCCTTGCTACATCGCTGATTTGCATATTTATCCACGCTGTCCCGGTGCTTCTCGTGAGTCTATTCCTTATGGGTTTTGCAATTGGCGGTGAATATAGCCTTGATCCGGATTATATCTCAGAACTGATGCCGGCAAAATGGCGCACATTCATGGTGGGGCTTGCAAAGGCCTTGGCTTCGGCAGGCAGTGCAGTGGTTGCTGTCATATGCTATTTTATGATTACCAAGTCGAAAGATCCTGCCATATGGCCCGATCTCTTCTATATTACCGGTGTAATTGCTGCAATTATGTTTGTTTCCCGTCTTTGGTTTGCCCAGAGTCCACAATGGCTGATGAGCCATGGGCACGCCGACGAAGCTCAGAAAGCAGTAGAGAAGTTTCTCGGTCCAAATGTGCGTATGATTTCCGACATTCCGGCAGCCACTTCATCCAAGCCGAAAGCCAAACCTGAAAGCATGGGCGCATTCATCAAGGAGCATATGCGTAAGATAATCCTTACAGGTGTGCCTTGGGCTTGCGAAGGCCTCGGAGTCTATGGTATCGGTATCTTCTTGCCAGTACTTATCATGAGTTTTAAGATAGATAGTCTTCCGGCAACAGCTCCTGAAATTGAGCATATCACCCACTCTGTAGGTCTGACTTTTGTGCTCTGCCTCGTAATGATGGTCGGCTTTGGTCTTGGTCTGTGGCTTCTGAAGAAAGAAAACCATGTCAAGATGCAGATAGTAGGATTCTGGGGTAGTGCTGTAGGGCTCGGCCTTCTTATGGCAGCCTACCTATGCCATTGGCCATCTTGGGTTGCCATCGCCGGATTTGTCATCTTTGAGCTCTTCCTCAATGCAGGTCCTCACCTCATCACATTCATCCTTCCCAGTCAAGTATATGCCATTGAAAACCGAGGCACAGGCACAGGCATTGCTGCCGGAATAGGTAAGGCTGGAGCAGTTGCCGGAGCATTCATCATTCCGGTAATGCTGAAAAGTGGAGGCCCTACAACGGTAATGATCGTGTCCATCGCAGTAATGGTCGCCGGAGCCTTGATTACTTATTTTGCAAAACCTAAAACCAACGAAAAACAATAACCTCTCCACTCATAACCCCATAACCCCATAACCTCATAACCCTTAATTTTCGATTGCGAAAATTAAATAATCTGACTACTATGGCGACTACAACCAATCCTACCCCCGCATTGAAGTCTCAGTCAAAGTCTGAGAAATATGTGATGACATTCATGAATATAGTGGTTCTGATACTTTCCGCAGGACTTATTTCATGGATTTCCTATGATACCTTCAGGCGTACCAACTTCCTTGAGAATCATGCCTATATGACCTTCCAGTATTGGGTCTGTATGGTCTTCATTCTTGATTTCTTCATCGGTCTTTATTACGCAGACAAGAAATGGTCTTATTTCAAACGTCGTTTTTGGTTTCTCATATTGTCGATTCCGGTATTGAATATAGTCAACTATCTGAATATCCACTTGAGTGCGGATGCACTTTTCTTCGTGAGGTTCATTCCGTTGGCAAGGGGTGCTTTGGCATTGGCTATAGTAGTGAGCTATGTTTCCTCTAATGCCGTGTCGAGCCTGTTTGCGTCCTACATCACGATAATGCTCTTCATCGCCTATTTCTGCTCTCTGATATTCTATCAGCGTGAGGCAGGGGTGAATCCGGATGTCAACTCTTATTGGACAGCACTTTGGTGGACTATGATGAATCTGTCGACTGTCGGATGTTCGATATCGCCGGTGACGGTCGCCGGAAAGATTGTGGCTGTAGTATTGCCGATTTCAGGCATGATCATATTCCCGCTCTTCACAGTGTATCTGACCGACTATGTTCAGCGCTCATTCAAGAAGAATCAGACTACTCCTACCGATTCTTCAGCCAATCAAAGTTAAGACGAAGTGTAGATAGCATGCTCCGCATGCGTGAGCTGGATGGGTCTTAGGATGGGATCGTATTAATTTATCTTTCTAATTAATCATTTATCATTATTAATACCATGCATAAATTCACGAAAATAGTAGCCACAGTCTCCGACAAGAGATGCGATGTGGAGTTTATAAAACAACTGGCAGAAGCCGGAGTCAATGTAGTGCGCATGAATTCAGCTCACCTTGAGTGGGATGGATTCAAAAAGATTGTTGATAATGTGCGGGCAGCCGACCCGACTCTCGCCGTAATGATGGATACCAAAGGTCCGGAAATCCGCACTACAGTCACTGAGACCGGTGATCCGATTGAGTTTCATGCAGGGGATGCTGTGACTTTCTATGGAAATCCCGACGGCAAGACATCATACAAAGTCATCAACCTCAATTATGCAGATATCGCAAACGTTGTAAAACCTGCCGACAGGGTGCTCATCGACGATGGGGAGCTGGAATTTACTATCAAGTCTATAGATGGCAAGGAAATTAAAGCTGTAGCTGACAACGACGGTTCGCTCGGTTCGCGTAAGAGTGTCAATCTTCCGGGCGTAAACATCGACCTTCCGGCAGTGACCGAGCGTGATAGACGCAACATAGGATACGCCGTAGATTTAGGTGTAGATTTCATTGCGCACTCGTTCGTGCGTTCAGCAGCTGATGTGAAGGAAGTGCAATCGATCCTTGATGAGCGTCATTCCCCAATCAAGATAATATCCAAAATAGAAAATCAGGAAGGCATCGACAATTTCGATGAGATACTCGAAGCTTGCTATGGCATCATGGTGGCACGCGGCGACCTTGGCATTGAGGTGCCGGCAGAGAAGATTCCCGGCATTCAGGCTATGATGATCCATAAATGCATCAAAGCCCATAAACCAGTGATTGTGGCTACTCAGATGCTTCACAGCATGATAGAGCATCCGCGCCCTACAAGAGCAGAGATCTCCGATGTCGCAAATGCCATATATCAGCGGGCAGATGCAATAATGCTGTCGGGGGAAACGGCCTACGGCAAGTATCCGGTGGAAGCAGTGACCACTATGACTAAGGTTGCAGTAGAGGTCGAAGGAGCCCTTCGACAGAAGATGGAGATACCCCCATTGACAGATGATGACATCACTTCATTCCTTTCTCGCCAGGCAGTGCTTTCAGAGACAAGAGTCGGCACCAAGGCAATTTTTACGGATGCATTCGGCGGTGTTGCCGCCCGATTTATCGCTTCGTTCCGAGGCAATAACCCTACATTTGCCATTTGCCACAATAAGGAAGTATATCGCTGGCTCGCACTCAGCTTCGGAGTTTCAGCATATTATTTCCCGCAGCCGGATCCGGAAGATCCTCGCCATTCCGTTGAGGCAGTGAAGCAGATTGTAGAGGAAGACCACATCGGACTCGATGACCGAATCGCTTACCTGACCGGCACAAAGCGTGGCACACGGGCTTTAGAAATACTTACACCGGTAGAGATTTTGAATCCCTGATGAAATTTTGATAATAGCATAAATAGCCGGAGTCCTTTGTGGGCTCCGGCTATTTTATTGAAGTATAAACAACTTCATTGTTAGTCTATGCGGAAGACGAGGGAAGAGTGGAAGTTGGAAAGATCTGTTGGGAGTGTCACTGATAGGCCATTGTCTGTTTGTTGCCATTTCAATACTCCATCATGTCCGAGAAGAGCTACGTTCTTAATATTGGGAGCTCCTTCTGCGTCATTTGCCAGCGACTTGATCAATATGTCTGATCCTGCTTCCGGAATGGTCATGCTGAAGGCATATAGGTTGCCATTCTTGCCTTGTGTGAAACGAAAATCCTCAGGAGTGAATTTGAAGTCGGCATGATGCTTACCGAGTCCGCCCCCGGGAAGTTTGCGTAGCTTGCCGTCTTTCATTACCCCTTCTCCCAGGATATGCCATGCGTGGCTGCCGTAGACTGCCTCTCCGTTCCGAGCCATCCATTCTCCAACTTCCTCAAGCATTTTCACGCAATCCGGTTCGATGGAGCCATCGGGAAGAAGACAGATGTTTAGGGCTGCATTGCCATCACGGGCTATAGACTCGATGATAAACTTAATCATGCTGCCGGAATCATAGGTAAATCCCGGGGCGTAAAACCAGTCACCTACCGGAGCTTCCCTTATCCACGGCTGTGAGGAGTTGATAGTGTCTGGGAAATCAAACTCAGCGGTATTCACGGCTCCGTTAGTAGGTCGGCGGAATTTAATAATACTGAAGACATCTACCTTGCCACGATTATTCAAGACTTTATTATAGAAATCAGCCATGACGTGCTGCATGGCATTTGACTTGAAGCCGGTGCCGGTTCCATCTCCTGTAAACGGACCTTGGACTGTGCCATCAGTATAGATAAAGTCAGGGTCATAGTTGTCGGTGACATCCATGATGCGTTGTGCCCATTGCTTGACATACCATTTGTCATAATCCGGATGGCGGTTGAAGATACCAGGATTTGGGGGCGACCACGGACTATGTGCTTTCTCATCTACAGATTCATATTCCCTGAGATCAATGCCATAAAGTAGACGTGGGTCGTAGCCTTCCCACCATTGGCCTTTGCCATCTTCGAGAGTCAGATGCCCATCGTATGGGACTCCTGCAAATTCACCCTCAGAGTCAGCACCGAAAGCTGTCTGCCACCACCACCACGTGTACTCATGATGGAATGTCACGCCATAGCGCATGTCGTGCTTATGGCATGCATCAGCCCATTCTTTTAGAAAATCACGGTGAGGACCGATATTCACAGAATTCCATGGTTGATATTTGGAGTTCCAAAGATCGTAGTTGTCGTGGTGGACACCTTGGATCATCAGGAATCTGGCTCCGGCCTTATGATATAATTCTGTGAGATATTCTGGATTAAGACTGTCAGGATTCCAGGTGCGCAATACGTCCTTATATCCAACTTTTGATGGATGCCCAAAGTTTTTCAGGTGGTTTGCGTATGCCGGATGTTCCTGTTTATAGAGGTTTCTGGCATACCAGTCGCCACTCTGACCGGCAGATTGAGGACCGAAGTGTACCCAGATTCCGAATTTGGCATCGCGTAGCCAATCGGGAGTCCCAGGATAGTTGGATTCAATTGATTCCCAATTGGCTTTAAACGGACCTTCTGCCATATTGAGCTCAAGTTGATACTCAGGAAAGTCCTCAAGGCTTCCCAATGGCACGGAAGCTGCGGGAAGAGCCTTCGGAATAGCGGGAATGGGATTCACGAGGGTCTCTGGAGCGGTAGCATTCAAGCTATATACTCCCGCAAGTGTTGCGGTCAGAATAAGAAGTATTTTCTTAGGTTTCATATGGTCAAATTTGAAGAATAAGATGTCTGCATCGGATGCAAAGCATATCATTCTACATAATCGATTTTGACGACTATAACTCGGATATTTTGGTCGTCGATGTCGTTGGCGATTTTGGCTATATGCCAGTCTTCAGGAAAGAACAGGAAGAATTTGTCGGGTGTAGAGTCGTAAAAGCGAGCTTTGGAGCGATCATAGTCGTAGTGGATCACGTCGGGACGGTATTCACAGTTTGGGGTGGAAGTTTCGTGGTCGATGATTCCGAATCGTTCGATCCCTTTCACCGCATATTGGAAGTCGATTTTCTGACGGTGGCTTTCCGTTCCGCTTTTTTCGAGAGGACGGTTCTGACTGTCTTCGACACTTACGACAAGAGTCGTGCCCTCGATAGGGTGCTTCCCTGCAGGGATTGCGAGCAAATCAGTC
>CAMWLX010000096.1 GCA_947175225.1 uncultured Porphyromonadaceae bacterium | reverse complement strand
ATCATTGAGAGAGTGGCATCTGATACCATAAAAATCCACTGACAGATTAAAGATTAATTCATTAGCGAATGAGTGGAGCGCTTCTTGCCCTAAGACACTGCAAAGTTAGTGATTTTTTGCGAAATATGCAAAATAATTTTGAATTTTGAATTTTTGTATTTCACGCAGAGGTGCAGGGGCGCAGAGGGCGCGGAGATTAAAAAAATTATGGGAGGAGGCGGTCAATTTCGGCTGTCAGGCGGTCGGCATTGATTGGCTTTGAGACGTAGCTGTTGAAGCCGCTCTCCATGATGCGCATGCGGTCGGAAGCAAAGGCATATGCAGTCACTGCTATCACAGGCACTGTCTCCGATATCTGTCGTATATTCCGCGTAGCCTCATAGCCGTCCATCAACGGCATATTGATATCCATCAGAATAAGGTCGGGACGATGCTCCGCAAACATATCGACTGCTTCCCGCCCATTCCATGCATGTATGAGCTTATAGTCGTCTTCAAGAAGGGAGGAAATCAGGAAATAGTTGCTTTCATTGTCCTCAGCCACGAGGAGGGTCTTCTTCTCTCCCCTCTCTTTCTTAGGAGAGGTATAAAGATTGATCACATCGTCTTCAACTCCCTCCTCCGGCTCCGTCGGGGGGATAGCCACAGTCGCCTTGCCACGCTCTACGCTCGGCTCGGGAGCAGACCCCCCGGGGTTGCTCTCCAGCATATCGTCAAGAATCGACTGAAGGAGGTTGCTGTTAGACTGGATAATGGCAGCGTAACGCCGCTTTTTGAGAGGATCATCGGTGTTGCAGAGAAGCTGCGAGAAACTTGTGATAGCGTTGATCGGTGCGCGGAGTTCTTCTGCAAGATTTGCTAATATTTCTTTATTGCTTGGCATAATTTCATTTATTTAGAGTTAGAATGGGGGCTTTAAAGGCATTAAGGGCAGTAGGGGCTTTAGAGGCCTTTGGGATTGGGGATTAGCCGGGCCAAGGGAGGGTAAACCAGAAAAGGGAGCCTTTTCCGAGACCTTCTGATTCCACTCCAATCCTTCCTCCGAGCAGCTCGACGATGCTCTTGCTGATGGAGAGGCCAAGACCATTGCCCTGGGCAAAATTGTTGAGCTTCTTGAAGCGGGTGAAAAGCTGCTTCTGGTCTTCCGGGGCTATACCCTTGCCGGTATCCCTGACATAGAAGTATAACTCCCCTTCGCGCTTCTGATACCCAAACGTGATGCAGCCTACTTCGGTAAACTTGATAGCATTCGTCAGCAGATTGACAAGCACTTGCCTGAGACGCACAGAGTCAGTGAATATGATGCAATCAGCCTGCCCTAACTCAAGAATCAGGCCTACACCCTTACGGAGTCGGAAGCGGACAGTACTTTCGGCAGACTCCATCACCTTGTTGACATCCGTCTGCTCCTTATGCACATCGAGGGTATTGGATTCTATCTTGGCCGTGTCGAGGACATCGCCGATAAGCTTAAGGAGCAGCTCATTGTTCATATTGATAGTCTCTACAAATCGTGCTTGCTTCTCAGGGTCCTTGGTCTTTGGGAGCAGACGTGAAAAACCGACTATGGCATTAAGCGGCGTGCGGATTTCATGGCTCATGTTTGCGAGGAAAGCCATCTTTAGCTTATCCGACTCCATAGCCTTCTCCTTGGCCTGATCGAGGATCTCGATCTTGCGACGCTGGAAGAAGAGTGTGACTATGCCCACTATCGTAAGGGCAGCCACAGCAATTATGGCGAATATAAACGTCACATAATATTCCTCCCAAAGAGTCTTTGGCTTATTTATGAAAACAGTGCCGGATGGGCAATCCTTTTCAGATACTCCACATTGCTGGAGCTTTTCGTAGTTGACAATAGTCACTTTCTTTTCCACTCTCCGGAAAGGTATGTTCGACATGTCGGCTCCGGAAACAAGGTCGCTCAACCCTTCCTTTAGATCATCGGAAAATTCCTCCGGCGAAGGGAAGACTCCCCCTGCAATCCCATAGCTGAAATAAGCCTCCCGAAGACCGAAGACCGGATGGCGAACGCTCTTGATCAGATGAGCATCGCCGGCTATCAGCTGCGGATACCCATGGATCGTCATTCGCTCATAAAACCATGTCGAGAGCAGCAAGCCCGTGTTATAGTCTTTGCTCAAGAGATACTGCTGCAGCTGCTCGCTCGTAGAGTCGGAAGCAAGAAGCCATTCATACTCCATGCTCCGATAGTTCTCCTTGATGTAACTGCGTATCTCATAGTCGAGATGCCGGTTGACATATAGTCCATCAGCCACAAATACAAGCTTATGCATCTCGGGAAAGAGATGCCGCATCAAGTCGATGGTCTGCTCATATAGGTTGGGGATATGCACTATCGAGAAATTGAACTTCCCTTGCAGATCCTGAAGAGGACGCAGCGTCTCTTCTTCCGACTCCGAACTGACATTGGTATAGTAAAACTCCTGCGAGCCATAGAGTTCAGACTGGCAGATGAGCAACATCGGCACATTTCCCCATTCCTTGACGATACGGTCGCGCAAAGTAAAAGAGAAATTGCCCACCAGCACAAGGTAATCAGGCTTCTTGTCGGAAAAGCGCCTGAACAGCCCATCCTCCATCACTTTGAAATCCTCATCATTGTGAATAAGGGTATTGCTGAGATATATCACTTGCGGAGCATAGAAATTGTCGCGCTTGGATATGTCATAAAGCACGGGGTTGATGATATCCTGGGCCCATGGCGCACCATCATGATAGCTATTGATAATAAGCAAACGCTTACGCTCATCGCATCTCGCATGAGGGGGATGCAAAGCGTAAGCAGCAAAAATCGTCATCAATAGCAAGAGTATCTTTTTCATATCAATCTAATTGAGAATTGAGAATGGAGAATTGAGAATTGAGAATTTAAGTGCGACAAACTCGATTCTCAATTCTCAATTATAAATCAGGGTTAATAATAGCGCATTCCACGCAATCTTCAGTCTTGCACTCCGAGAAGTCAACGTCGCGGAAAGCAGAGTGCGCCACAGCGCGGACGATGACATCATAAGGCCCGAGCGCAACCGCCTCCCCTATCGAAGAGACAAGTGTCACACTGTCATATTCATGATTCACCTTGTATGGGTCTACCCAGGGGTCGAACACCACTACCTCCGTGCCATAACGCAGCAGGCTCTGTATCACATCGTAGATCTTGGTGTTGCGGATGTCAGGACAGTCAGGCTTGAACGAGAATCCAAGTATCAGCACTTTAGCCTCAGTCAATGGTTTTCCTTGCCGGTTGAGCGCATCCACTACCTGGTCCGACAGATAGAAACCCATCGACTCATTGACGTTGCGGGCCTCCGCTATCAATCGGGGATGCATACCGTGAAGTTCTGCTTTCCTTATCAAATAGTAAGGATCTACCCCGATGCAATGGCCGCCCACGAGTCCGGGATGAAAGCGCAGGAAATTCCATTTCGTCGATGCAGCCTCTATCACTTCCCCCGTGTCGATTCCGAGGGAATTGAACACCTTCACCACTTCATTGAAGAAAGCTATGTTGACATCGCGCTGCGTATTTTCTATAAGTTTTGCGGCTTCCGCCACCTTTATGGAAGGAGCGCGGTATGTTCCGCCGGAAATGACAGACGAATATATCCCCTCCACCCTGTCAAGAGACTCCGGAGTGGAAGCGGAGACTATCTTAGTGATCTTATCTACAGTATGCACCCTGTCGCCGGGATTGATACGCTCCGGCGAATATCCTACTGTGAAATCGACGTTACATTTCAATCCGGACACCTTCTCGATGATCGGGATACATACCTCCTCCGTAGTTCCGGGATAGACCGTGCTTTCATAGACCACGACATCCCCCTTCTTGATCACCTTCCCCACCGTCTCAGAAGCAGCCTCCAAAGGCTGCAGATCCGGCTCATGGTTTATGGTCACCGGTGTCGGGACGGTAACGATTAAAAACGAGCATTTGCTGAGCCTTTTATAGTCATCGGTAAGAAGCAGGGTCTTGCCCAATACTTCCCTAAGCCGGTCGTCGTCTACTTCAAGCGTCGTGTCATGCCCCGCCACCAGTTCGCCGAGGCGTTGCAGAGAGATGTCATATCCCACCACCTCATAACGCGAAGCCAGCAGCACAGCCAAAGGGAGTCCCACATATCCCAGTCCTATCACTCCTATTGTCTCGGGTGCCATCATTTATTATCTAATGCATAATTCAGAATGCATGATTAATAATTAAGAGTCCTCAGAGTCCTTCAGACTCCAAATTATAATTCTCCATTCTAAATTCTCAATTCTCAATTATATTATAGTCCCTCAGCCATAGCCACAGTAGAGGTCTTTTCCGGATTCCACTTGTCGCGGTAGGAAGAATAGAAGAAGAGTTCCCTTGTATGTCCGAGGAGACGTGCTATTCTGAGGAAATAACCCATGTAGATGGAGTGGAAGATGAGGAGAGCTCCAAGTCGCCTTTCCTGCCGCGACCTTTCAGATACCATCTGCATCGTTGCGAAAGATATTATAGAGAAGCAAAGGCGTATAAGCCATCCGACAATGATGATATCAAAAATCCTGTCGGCATTGCTCAGGAAAAGCGTGATGATATAGAAGAGCCAAACGAAATTGAATACACTGTCGAAGACGATGCAGTCAAGGTTTGAGATCATGTTGGAGAAAGAGAAATTCCTGTTGGGCATCAGTATATCGAAATGCTTGCGCACACGGAATCGGATCAACGACTTCGACCAGCGAAGACGCTGCACGAAAAGCTTGCTCCATTTCACCGGCACGGATGTCAGACAAATAGCCTTGTTGGCAAACCTGACCTTATAGCCTGCCTTGCGGATCTTTTGCGTGAGATCGCCGTCGAGACCCGGGCCAATGTCCCAGCCACCGAGCTGGCGGAGCGTCTCAGTCTCAAATGCTCCAAACGCACCTGAAATGATATGGAAGATACCCATCATGTCGGTTGCCATACGTCCGATCTGGATCGTGCGCAGATATTCGAGAGCCTGCATGGATGCACACATGGAGTCGTCGGCATTGCGCACCTTGATGCACCCTCCTACTCCACGCACATCCCTGTCCATATAGAAGGGCAGCAAGATCTCCTCAATAGCCGTGCGGTCGAGGGAAGAGTCTGCGTCAATATGCACGAGATATTTCCCTTTCGCATGCTCGAGTCCATAGTTTGCGGCAGATGCCTTTCCCCCACGGTCGGTCATACGGAAATAATGCTTGATAAGTCCGGCACGCTGGAGGTCAGCGCAGATAAACGGAGTGGCGTCATCCGAACCGTCGTCTACTATGATGATCTCAAAATTCTTATAAGTCTGTTCATTCAGGCTCTCCAAAAGGTGATACAGGTTACGGCCCTCGTTCTTGCCGGGGGCCATTATAGTGACGAGGGGCATCTCCGTGAAGAGGGCGCGGCGAGCGATCTCCTCATTCTTGCGGCGGCTCTTCCAAGTCATGCCATATTTTGCGACCGCTATGAGGTCGGTCAGATAATATCGGGGGAATTCTACAAAGATCAGAAACCAGTAGGTAGTCACCAGATAATCCCAAGAGAGATTAGCGGTGAAGCAAGCTATGATTCCGTCGATAATTCCGAATATATAGTCCATTTTATTAATTATAGGGCTTTTAAGGGATTTAGGGGCCTTAGGGACTCTATGGGAGAAGTCTAAATTCTCAATTCTCAATTCTCAATTTACTTCCGCGTCTCCTCAATGCGCTGGATGAAGTGGTCGATGTCCTCACCCGGATGGTAGACGTAGGTGTCGATGAGATCGAAATCAAAGCCATTGTGCTTGTCTTGATAGTCGCGGAGCTCCTCCTTGATCTCAAATTCCATGTCGGAGAGTGCCTTTGCCACTTCCCCTGATGGAACGCGGCAAAGCAGGTAGTAGTTGTTGCCCCACATGGCCTGCTTATAGTTGAAGAAGCGTTGCAGGGTCTTCACTACGGGCGGAATTACGTCCTGCCCCGCCATTTCGTCGGTAGCGGGGTCGAAGATATAGTAGCGGCCCACTATTATCATCGAGTCGCCGAGTATTTCAGGAGTAGAGAATTGGCGCAGGTAGGAAATGAAGTCGGTCATTGAGGAGTAGCCGTAGAAACCGGTGAGGTTTAGTGTCCGCTCCACCTCGTTGCTTGCGAAGGCATGTATTCCTTCAGGGGTGAATTCATATTCCTCCACGTCGACGGGGCGAAGCTCGTCGGGACGCCATACACGCCGGTTGTTGGTGCAGAGTGCCCTCATGTTGGGATACATGAAAGTGTGTTCACAATGGCGGCAGGTATAGATTGACGACGGACGGTCGTAGTCTACGCCGATGTGCCGGAGCTGGCGTTTGCATTTGGGGCAAATCAATTCGCCGTCTTGCATGTATGTTGACTCAGGAGAGACGTTTGCGCAGCGGAAATGGTGGATCACCGGCTCCTCGTGAATGTCAGAGCTTCCACATTCAGGGCAAGTCTCAAAGAAGAGGAGATGGCTGCTGTTGCATACCGGGCATACGTGGATGCGGTCGATGAAGCGAGTGCGGCGGATGTAGCCAAGGCGCAGAAGCTGCTGGTGAAACCATTCGCGCTCCTCAGCCTGCATCGACTGCTGCCCCTCAAACCACAGGGTATAATAATAGAGCGCCATGTATCCTTCAGCGAGACCCGGGGTAGGCTGAGAAGAGAAAGTGAATCTGCCGCGAGATACTGCATATCGGCATAGACGGATCACTTCCTCAGCGTGGGTCACTACGGGTTGGGTGCCGAGCAGGAAATTCTGGCGCCGCATATTGGCATAAATGTCCTCGATAGTGCGAGCCATTGAGTCGTCGGTCGGGGTAGTGGCATATCCATCCACAATCACTTCCGCCTTACCGAGCCATCCGGTCAGTCGCCGCGTGACGAAGCAAGGCTTGAAGCGGCATTTCTCCGATAGAAGAGGTGAAGCAAGTCGGATAGCGAGCATATTTCGGTCCATCACGCTGTCAATGACGTTGATGAACATAGCATCGAAGTCCTCGAATTGGATTTCGGGAGTCTCATCCACGTTGATTGGCTCATTTATGACGAGGATTCGATGTTGATTTCGGTTAGTGACTATATTGTATTTCTTTTCTTTCATTTTGTCTTTTTATAAAGGGCTTTAACAGCTTTAAAGGCTTTAGGGGAACTAAGGGCTTTAGAGGCCTTAGGGGAGCTTAGGGCTTATGCTTCGGGTCAATTTTGCTTTTTGCCGGTTTTTGACGCATGCGGAGTCGGCTCACTGCTCTTCTGTTGAGGCTCTTCGAGAGTTCGATCATTCAAAGTATTCCGGAGAGTGTCGGAAATCGGGACAAGTCGCCCGTCTTTTTCCTCCGTCATCACTCCTTTCCCGGTAGTAAACCAGAGATAGTCGGGCTTGGTCTTGACCGTATCCTCCTCCTCTTTATCGAAGAAGCGGTAGTTTTTGATGCGTACCGATACAGGCATGCCTGAAGCGAGCGACCATAGGGGGAGAGTCTGATCCTTGTCGATGTCCAGAAGGGCGATCACAGCAGTGTTTTTCTTTTCGAAATAGCTGCGGAGATTTTCCGGGATCATCTCAGTCCGCGTGCCAAGCACATTGACATGAGCCTGGAAGCTTACATCCCTATTAACAACGATTTCAGCCTTGGTATTATTGTTGATACGCGACATTTTATCGATTGGCACGTAAGCAACAATCTGGAGGTTGTTTTCTTCCAAGTTCAGATGCTGCTTGCTCATGATTTCCTCCTCCTTGAAGAAGACCATGCGGAATGGAGCCTTGACGTCGGTGATGAGCGAGGAGTCGCTTGCAAGGCGGTAGGATATTGCTCTGCGCATCGAAGCGGAGCGGGCATCGTCGTAGATCTGCGGGAGAAGCGAACCATCGTGTGCAGCCCTTTGGCGTTGGAACACCACGCGAGTCTCGTCGCGAGTCTGTCGCAAGGTCTCAAGTTCAGCCTGCAGGGCCTTCAGGCGAGCCTCAGCCTCCTTCAGGTCGCGCTCGAGATCGAGTTTATGTGAATTGCTGCTCAGTCCGAGGGCAATGTTATGGTCTTCCGTCTGAATTTGCTTTTTCAACTCTGCAATCCTTACCTTCAGCACCTCGATCTGCTGCCGGGCAGTCTCATATTGCAGCTTATAGTTACGGCTTACCGCTACCATCGGAGGCTCCTCATCAGGATTCACATTGTCGACAAGGAGGTTGAGCATATAGTAAGAATAGAGGGTGTCGCCGGGAGTGACGAGATCACCGGTCTTGACATATACACTGTCGAGATAGATATCGAAAGGAGTGCGCACCTTGTTAGTGTCGACATGCACGTATCCATCCAGCTCAGTATAATAGACATGATGGGCGATATACAGGGCGAGAGAACCCAAGATGAACATAAAGATCACCACCGAGATAATCTGTTGCCTGTTGATCTTGCGTTTACGTCGCCTGAGGATTTCCTCAATATTCTCACGCTCGTCGAGGGAGCGGTAAGTGAAATTTTTCATTATATTTAGTTGTTGTCGTTGTTGTTGGGTAAGGCTGTAGGGGCTCTAAGGGATTTAAGGGCTGTAGGGGCTCTAAGGCAGAATCTTAAATTACTCCAAAATTCAAAATTAGAATAAATTCAAAATTATATCGGAGCAAAATGCACAAACCGAAGAATAGTCTCGTCAGGAAGGAGCGACTGCAGATTTGCCACAAGGCAGTCTCGGCGGTATTGATAGTCGATCAGTCGCTCGAGGCAGGAGATATACATTGCATATTCCTTTGCGCGGGCAATGCGATTGTGCTCTCCCCTACTCTTTCGGTAGGCATCGGTTCGGTCTCTTAGATATTCCTTGATTTCAGTTATTCTCTTAATCTCGCTTTGTGAAGCTCTGTCGAGCCGCCCCACTTCTGCCACCACCAACGCCGTCTTGTCGGCAACCCGCCGGCTAAGCCTCTCCTGCTCGGCTTCCAGCACTGCCTTCTCCGTGCGAATAGTACGTTTGCGGCGACTGAACTCATCGTTGAGAGGGATAGTGAAAGTGAGCCCTGCATCTACATTGTAGGTGTCGGGGATTTCGTGGCGGAAATAGTTGGAGTAGCGTATAAATGGAGCGACATTGAAGTTTGCCCACCATTTGATGTTCTTTTCTCTCTGGTCGAGAAGCAATACACGCAGTTGAAGAATCTTCATATCCCCCTGTTGAGATGCCACATGCTTGATCAGGGCTGCGGAGTCGATGGTGACAGTCGTAGCCTTTATTCCGGCGAGGGAATTTGCTGCGGGGTATCTCCCTTCTATTTCGGCGAGCTTACGCTCAGCATTCAGGCGGTCGTTGAAGGTATTGACGCGGTTGTCCGACGATTTGTTTTCGTTACCGATGAGGTATATTTGCGCATCATCAAGGAGTTGAAGGAGAGCTACGCGGTGCTGTAGCACCCCGGAGGTAATGCTGTCGTAGTAACGGTCTATTGCGTTCTGGACCATAAACTCGTTGATGTCGGTTTTTTCCTTTTCATAGCCTGCCCTGGAGATTTGCTCCTCGAGTTCGGCAATGTTTCTGCGGCCTTGCTTTCCGAAAAGTGAGCTTTGGAGGAAATACCATCGAAGCTCAGCTTGGAACTTAGCGCGGTAGAACCCTTGGCCTGAGTCGCCGGCCACATCGTCAACGCCTCCGTTTCCGGCTACCCGGTAGTAGGTCTGGCCTGTCAGTTGCAAACCTGTCGCGCCATTGCCTTCGTGGATTTTGGCAGCGGTGTTTGCTTGCAGGGCAAGGTCGAGGTCAGGGGATATGGAATGTGGACGGCTGTCGCTGATGACAGGGACAGCTCCACCGGCGAAGATGGTCTGGCGATTGGCGTTGTTTCCGAATATGAGAGAATCCATAAGGGAGAACGCTGCGTCGAAACGTCCAATAATTTGGCTCCCGCCCTCATTGGCAGCAAAAGCCGCGCCCGGCAGCAAGCTGCCAAGAACAGTCACAATAACAGAGAGCAGAACACGCGCTTTCATTTATACTAAAGATAAAATATTAAAT